>DATITT010000258.1:0-37042 GCA_035467435.1 Arthrobacter sp.
CGCAGGAAACGCTCCGGCGAGGTGCTCGCCACGGTGAGGTCCCCGAACCGCAGGTAGCTCGCGAACGGGGCGGGATTCCTGCGGCGCAGCGCGAGGTAGGCCTGCCGCGGGTCCAGGGCGCCGGCCGGCAGTTCCGCTGCCAGGGCTGTGGTCAGGCAGACCTCGTAGGTGTTGCCCTCGGTGATCTCGTGCTGGGCCCGGCTGATTTTGGATTTATAGGAGACTTCGGAGTCCCGCACGGCGAAGTCCGGGCCATGGCCGGGGGCGGCTGGTTCGACGGCGCCGCTGACTCTGTCGTCCCGCCCGGATGCCGCCGCCGGCCGGGCGGATGCCTCGGTGGCGGCGCGTGCGGCCTCCAGCCAGTCGCCGGCGTCCGCGGTGTCCAGGGCCAGCAGCCAGACCGTATCTTCCAGATGGTCCAGCACCACGGCGCGGCCGGCGAACAGCAGACTGGCGTCCGGGGACGCGGCCGTGACGTCGCTGCCGCCGGTCTCGCGTTTGAGCTCGTAGCCGAGGTAGCCCAGCCAGCCCAGGGTGAAATCGCAGGGGTAGTCCTCCGGGGCGCGGAGGTCACTGCGGCCCCAGACCCCGTCGAGCCAGCGGAAGAACGGCCCCTCGGTCCTGACGCTGGCGCTCCCGACACTCACGTGCGTGGTGCCCGAGCTGTGGCTGACCGACTGGCCGAACGGGCCGCCGTCGTCCGCCAGGATGCTGAAGCGGCTCCGTTCCGCTGCCACGGTGCCGTCCGGCGTTAGGGAGGCGTCGAGCCAGACGGCATTGACGGAGCGGCCGAAGAGCGATTCGAACAGCCGGGCCGGGTCCGGGGCGGCGGCGATCCGTTCGGCGCGGAGCTGGAGGCCGCGGCGGGCGCCCAGCTCGGGGAGGAGTGCCGGGGCCAGCGCCGGCAGGTATTGGAGCGCCTGAAGCACTTCCGCGGGAGCGGCGCCGTCAGCAAGGTTGAGCACCCGGACATCGGCGTGGGCGGGAACGTCGTCCTCGGCAAGCCACGCCTGCTCCTGGGCGGCCCACTCATCCCAGTAGGGTGCGTAGCTTTCACCGTCGCGGGCCAGGGCCCTGCTGCGCCGGTCGTCTTCGGGCGAATCGGCCCAGATCACCGCGGCCAGGAAAGGACGGGCGGCCTCTGCGGCGGCCCCTACCCCTTCCACCAGGACGATTTCAGCAGGGTGGGTGGTGCGGGTGTCGCCGTCGTAATGCGCGTTCCAGTCCCAGCTGACCCACTCGGCCGGCTCGCCGCGGTACAGGGGGGCCAGGACGGTCGAGACGTAGCGTTCAATGCCGGCCGCGAGGCCGTTCCAGCCGGGGTAGATGTCCTCAAGATGGAAGAGGGAAACCTTGTGGTGTTCGCGGAGCCGGGCCGCCAGTTCGATCGCCAGGGTGGTCTTTCCTGCGCCGGATCGGCCGTCGATGGCGATGATGACGGGTGCGGGACTCATGAAATAGAGCGTACCGGCTGCCCTGGGGTGCCGGGATGCTGCCCGTCCGGCCGTGGTCGCCGGGCGAGCTCGGCCCGGACGTGGGCCACCAGCCCGGGAAGTGCGGCGTTGATCAGGTTCCAGGTGAGGTCGAAGTCCGCGTGGCCGCCGTACCAGGGGTCTTCGATGCCCTGGTCCAGGGGGTCCTTGCCCGCGACGGCCGGGTCAAAACTGCGCAGCATCCGGATTTTGGACAGCGATGCGCGGTCCGGCGCCGCCTGCTGCAGCCAGCCGAAATGGTCCACATCCAGGGCCAGGATGAGTTCGCGGGCCTGGAACCATTCCGCCCGCCATTCGCGCGCCACATGCCGGTCCGAGGGGATGCTGTTTGCGGTGAGCCTGCGGGCGGCCCGCGGGTCAATCGGGCGGCCCACCTCATAGGCCGTGGTTCCTGCCGAGTCCACGACGGCGCCGGCCAGGCCCTCGGCGGCGATGGCCTCCGCCAGCATCAGCTCGGCCATCGGCGACCGGCAGATGTTTCCGGTGCAGACCGCGATAATCCGGTACGGGCTCGACGTTGAGGTCATAGTGCAAGCATGAATCATGCGGGTCCGCTTGGCTAGTTCCGGGGCAACAGATATTACAAGGCTTGTCACGCTCGTATTCGCGCTGTCACGACCGGTGGGGGGCGGGGCCTTTGCCCCTACCCGGGCCGCGGTCGGACGGGGGAGCATGTCCCCATGACGCTGGGAACGAATGTGCCGCCTCCGGTCTCCGCGGCCACTGCGGCGCAGCGTTCGGAGCAAGACCCGGACGCGGCGACACGGACCCGCCGGTACGTGTTCGGTGTCTTCCCACTGTTGGCAATGCTGATGGTGACCGCACTCGTGGGTGCGGGGACTGCGCTGCTCGTGGCACGTGCCACCGGCTGGGGTACCGAGACCGTCGTGAACCGGTACATCTCGACAAACAGAGCGGAGTCGGATCACCCCGTGGACATCAAGGCCCTGCTGGCAGCTTCGCTTCCCGCCGTGGTTTCCGTCAAAGCCATGACGGCGGAGTCCAACCCTCTGCTGGACCCCGGCGGCGGCGGCGGACGGGTGATGGCCCAGGGGACCGGAATTGTCATTGGCAGCACCGGTGAGATCATTACGAACGCGCATCTGGTCACCGGCGTGATCGGCGGCGCCTCGACCGTGACCGTGACGTTCCACGACGCGAGCAGACACGCGGCCCGGATCATTGGCTCGGACTGCGGGAACGACCTGGCCCTGTTGAAGGTCAGCGGCGTGAAGAACCTGCCGGTGCTGGAGTTCGGGGACTCTCGATCCACGGCGCCCGGTGACGCTGTCATAGCCGTCGGCTATGCCCTGGGCCTGGACGGTGGTCCAAGCGTCACCACCGGAATCATCTCGGCCACCGGACGGGCGTCGATTGAGGATACGGGCTTCGGCACCACTTGCAGACTGACGAACCTGCTCCAGACCGATGCGCCGATCAGCTCCGGCGACTCCGGCGGGCCCTTGATCGACAGCGGGGGCCACGTGATCGGCATCAACACCATGATTGCCAAACCCACCGCGCAGTCGACGGTGAACGGGATCAGCTTCGCCATCGCGGCGGACACAGTGAAAGCGCTTCTCCCGGGCCTTCGCGCAGGCGGCTGACGCCTCCCGTCAGTGGATGAGGGCCAGCAGAACGCCGACGGCCATAAACAGCACGCCAAACGTCCGGTTGAGGATCAGCTGCCCGCGGGCATCGTGCGTGAAGCGCTGGAAGGACTTGGCCGCGGCGGCGAAGAAAAACCACATGACGAGGATGTCGATCACGATCACGGTGGCGGACAGGGCCAGGTACTGCGGCAGGAGCGGCTGCTCAGGGCGGATGAACTGCGGCATGAAGGCCAGGAAGAACACGATCGCCTTGGGGTTCAGCAGGTTGACCCAGAGGCCGCGCCGGAACATCGAGAAAGCCGGCTCGTTGCGCAGCGCGGCAGCCTTCTCCTGGTCCAGATCGGGCTTGTGCCGGAACTGCTGGATGCCCAGGTAGACCAGGTAGGCGGCGCCGGCATAGCGGATCACGTTGAACGCGAGTGGCGAGCTGGCCACCAGCACCCCGACGCCGAGGGCCACGATCACGATGTGCACCACCAGCGCGGCCTGCTGGCCAAGGATGCCCCAGATGGAACGCCGGAAGCCGGAGTTCAGGGAATTGCTCATGGTGTTGATGGCGCCAGCGCCGGGCGTGAAGCTGATCAGGACGCCGGCGCCCGCCAGGGCCAGCCACAGGGAGGGTTGCACTGATTCAGTGTACGGCCGCGGCCGCGGCCGGCCGCCCTCAAGCACCGCCGGGCGACCGAGGGAAGGGCGGAAAACTGTCTTATTGTTGAACAACCCTTGCTTAGATTGTTCAACAGTCTGTACAGTTGCGGGAGACAATCGTTGTGACGCCAGTCACCCAACTGTTGGGACCCCATGGAAACCACCACCGTCAGGGCCGGCCTCAAGCCGGCCGCCCGGCGTTCCGCCCTGCTGGGCGCCATGTTTCTCATGGCCACCAGTGCCATCGGCCCGGGGTTCATCACCCAGACAACAGCCTTCACCGTCCAGCTCGGCGCCGCCTTCGCCTTCGCGATCCTGGTCTCCATCCTGGTCGACATTGCCGTGCAGGCCAACGTTTGGCGGATCATCGGCGTCTCCGGCCTGCGGGCCCAGGAGCTCGGAAACAAGGTTCTCCCCGGCGTCGGCTGGTTCCTCGCCGCGCTCGTCTTTCTGGGTGGCATCGTCTTCAACATTGGCAATATCGCCGGAACCGGGCTCGGCACCAACGCCATGATGGGGGTGGATCCCAAAATCGGCGGGGCCGTGTCCGCCGTCCTGGCCATCATGATCTTCCTCAGCAAGAAGGCGGGGGTGGCCCTTGACCGGATCGTGGTGATCCTCGGTGCCCTGATGATCCTGATGACGCTGTATGTGGCAGTGGTTTCCGCCCCGCCGCTGGGTGAGGCCCTCAAGAACACCGTGATGCCCGAGGAGATCGACTTCCTGGTCATCACAACCCTCATCGGCGGAACGATCGGCGGTTACATCACGTACGCGGGTGCCCACCGCATGCTGGACACCGGCGTCACCGGCGTGGAAAACGTCAAACAAATCACGCAGAGCTCGATCGTGGGGATCCTGGTCACCTGCGTCATGCGCATCCTGCTGTTCCTCGCGATTTTCGGTGTCGTCGCCGGCGGCGTGGCCCTGACTGGCAGCAACCTTGCCGCCTCCGCGTTCCAGGCCGCAGCAGGAGATATCGGCATGCGCGTCTTCGGCGTCATCTTGTGGGCAGCTTCCATCACCTCCGTGATCGGTGCGGCGTACACCTCGGTCTCCTTCGTGACGAAGTCCAGCACCAAAGACCGGACCCGGAGCCTGATCACTGTCGGCTTCATCGCTTTCTGCAGCGTGGCCTACCTGTTGATCGGCCAGGCCCCGCAGCAGCTCCTCATCTTCGCTGGTGCCTTCAACGGCCTCATCCTCCCTGTCGGATTCGGAGTGCTGTTGTGGGTGGCCTGGCGCCGCCGGGACCTCCTGCACGGCTATGTCTACCCCAAGGGCCTTCTCGTCATTGGCGTGGTGGCCTGGCTGCTGACCCTGTTCCTCGGCTACAGCTCGCTGACCAGCCTGGCCAAACTGTGGGCCTGAAACCAATGATGTCCCCTCCGGTGAACGCGGCGTCCCTCCTCGCCCCTCCCGAACATCCGGCAGGCCTGCCCCCGGCCGAGGCCCGGGCTCTGTTCCGCGCCGGTCTCGTGACGCCCACCTCCGGCTGGAGCAGCGGCTACGCACAGGCCAACCTGATCATCGTGCCCAAGGCGCAGGCCTTCGACGTTCTGCTGTTCGCGCAGCGCAACCCCAAGCCCTGCCCTGTCCTGGGCGTGCTGGACGCCGGCGCGACCTCCGGTCCGCTGTTGGCCGGAGGCGATATCCGCACCGATGTGCCCAAGTACGTGGTGTACCGGGACGGCCGGAAAGTGGACGAACCAACCGACATCACGGACCACTGGCGCGATGACCTCGTGACGTTCATAGTGGGCTGCAGTTTCACCTTCGAATCTGCCCTCCAGGACAACGGCATCCGGGTGGCCCATATCGACCAGGGTGTGAACGTGCCCATGTACCGCACGTCCGTCCGCTGCGAACCGGCCGGACAAATGGCGGGCCCTCTGGTGGTCTCCATGCGCCCCATTCCGGCCTCCCAGGTGGCTGACGCCGTCCGCATCACTTCCCGCTATCCGGCCGTGCACGGCGCCCCGGTCCATGTGGGCAACCCCGCCGAGCTGGGCATCACTGATCTGGGCCGGCCGGACTTCGGCGACCCGGTACGCATCCCGGACGGCCATGTGCCGGTCTTCTGGGCGTGCGGGGTGACGCCGCAGGCAGCCGTGATGGAGTCAAAGCCGGCACTGGCCATTGGCCATGCCCCGGGGCACATGCTCATCACGGACGCGCGGGATACCTCCTACCAGGTCCCTTAGGCTACCGGGCTCCGATATGCGCCAGGAGTTCGTGCTCGGCCGCGTCCAGATACCGGCGCAGCTCTGCCGCGGCCTCTTCCCGGTGGCCGGCCCGCAGCTGCGCCACCAGGGCGGCGTTGCGTTCCACGTAGGGGCTGTGGAAGTCCGCCGTGGTGGCCATGGCGTGGAAAACCAGCCGCATCTGGGCGAGGACCTTGTCCATAAGTTCAGCCACTGACGCACTCCCGGAGAGCGCCACCAGCGCCTTGTGTAGGTCCTGGTTGGCATCGGCCATGTCCGGCACGGCCCCCGCCGCGAGGGCGGCGCGGGCCCGGTCGACGATGCCATCCAGCGCGTCCAGGGCCTCTGGCCCGTATTCCCCCCACAGCACGGCCGCCGGCTCGATCAGCCGACGGACCCGGTAGATTTCACGGACATCCGCGGCCTGGGGCGCGGACACGAACACGCCGCGATTCGGAATGCGCTGCACCACTGACTCACCGGCAAGGACGGTAAACGCCTCGCGCAGCGTATTCCGTGAGACGCCCAGCGCCGCCGAGAGTTTCTGCTCGGAGAGTTTTGTTCCCGGGGCCAGCTGGCCTGCCGAAATACGCGAACGCAGCACAGCGGCCACCCACGATCCGGTATGGGCATGGGTGGCCCGGATCTCGTCGGAGATCCCTTCAAGCGCGGCATTCATTGGCATGGATTCCAATCTACAGAAGAAGGGCACACTCCCCGTGCAGGGTCCGCCATGGATGCCGGAACCGTGTGCACCGGCCAGCCGCTGTCCCGCCCTTCCTAGCTGATGGTGGCAAGGATGTCACCGCGCCCGACGGCGGCGCCCGGCTCGTGCGGGCCACGCGCCAGCAGGCCACGCCGGTGGGCGGCCACGGTGGTCTCCATCTTCATCGCCTCCACTATTGCCACGGGCTGCCCGGCCTCCACCGAATCGCCGGCCTCGACAAGCCACTTCACGAGGGAGCCGGACATCGGCGAGGAAAGTTCAGTCTGGTCCACCGCCCGGTCTGCGTCTGCTGGGCCGGTCCAACTCCCACCGCCGCCCATCAGAGCCTCGTAGAGCCTGGCGGGCAGGCCCACCTGGACCGCCTTGCCGTCCACCTCAACCGTGAGTGTGGTCCGGGCTGCGTCCGGTTCCGAGCGGGCGATCTCCGGGGACGCCGCAAGCGGCTCGGCAAATTCATTCTCGATCCACGTGGTGTGGACGCCCATCCTGTCCTCCGCGGTGAAGTCCGGGTGCCGGACAACAGCCCGGTGGAACGGCAGGACCGTGGGCAGGCCCTGGATCCTTATCTCATCCAGGGCCGCGCGGGCACGGCGCAGGGCCTGCGCCCGGTCCTCGCCGTGCACGATCAGCTTGGCCATGAGGGAGTCATATTCGCCCGGAACGGTGGATCCGGAACGTACGCCGGAGTCGACCCGGATCCCGGGTCCCGTGGGGGCCTCGAAGACGTCCACCTGGCCTGGGCCGGGCAGGAAGCCCCGCGCCGGGTCTTCGGCGTTGAGCCGGAACTCGAAGGCGTGGCCCCGTGGTTCGGGATCGGCGGTCAGCGTGAGGACGCCTCCGGCCGCAATCCGGAACTGTTCGCGGACCAGGTCGACTCCCGTGGTCTCCTCGGTCACCGGGTGTTCCACCTGCAGCCTGGTATTCACCTCGAGGAATGAGATAACGCCGTCCGTCCCGACCAGGTACTCCACCGTCCCGGCACCGTGGTAGTTGGCCTCGCGGCAGATGGCCTTGGCGGATTCGTGAATGAGGCTCCGCTGGGCCGCGCTCAGGAACGGCGCCGGGGCCTCCTCCACCAGTTTCTGGTTGCGGCGCTGAAGGGAGCAGTCGCGGGTGCCCAGCACGACCACGTTGCCGTGAGTGTCCGCCAGGATCTGGGCTTCAACATGCCGCGGCTGATCGAGGAAGCGTTCGACAAAGCATTCGTCGCGGCCGAAGGCGGCCAGGGATTCCCGAACCGCCGATTCGAACGCGTCCTCTATGTCCTCCAGGCGGCGCGCGACCTTCAGCCCCCGCCCGCCGCCGCCGAACGCGGCCTTGATGGCAACGGGAAGCCCGTATTCCTGCGCGAAGGCGACGACCTCGTCGGCGTTCCGCACCGGGCCGTCACTGCCCGGAACCAGCGGCGCGCCGGCCCTGACGGCGATTTCGCGGGCCGTGACCTTGTTGCCGAGTTCCCTGATGGACTGGGGTGCGGGGCCGATCCAGGTCAGGCCCGCGTCCAGCACCGCCTGCGCGAAGTCTGCGTTCTCGGAGAGGAATCCATATCCGGGGTGGACGGCGTCCGCACCGGCCCGGCGGGCGACCCCGATGAGTTTGGTGATGTCCAGGTAGGTCTCAGCCCCGGAGCGTCCGCCCAGTGCATGGGCCTCGTCCGCCAGCCGCACATGCAGGGCATCGGCATCCGGGTCCGAGTACACGGCCACGGACTGCAACCCCGCGTCGGAGCAGGCGCGGGCGATGCGCACCGCGATTTCGCCGCGGTTGGCGATCAGTACCTTTTTCATGGCTTGGATCCTTCGGGAGCTGTGCCGCTGACGGCTGGTTCAAGGCGGGCAGGTGACTGACGCGAGATGGTCTCCGCCGGCGTCAGGGTGGCGTGGTCGACGATGTGGAACCTGACCCTGTGGCCCGGCGGCAACTGTGCGGCCAGGGGCAGATCCTCGGGCACAAGAACTGCGATCACCGGATAGCCGCCCGTCACCGGGTGGTCGGCCAGGAACAGCACGGGGTGCCCGCTGGGCGGTACTTGCAGTGATCCCGCCACTGCACCCTCGCTGGGAAGTTCGCCGGTGCGGCTGCGTTCGAGGGCGGCCGGTGCCTCCGGAACGGGGTCCGTTCCGGAGGGCGTCAGGCGGACGCCGATCCTGTTGGATTGTGCCGTGACGAGCCATTCCTGGCAGGACAGGGAACGCAAGGCTTCGGCCGAGAACCAGTCATCCCGCGGGCCAAGGGTCACCCGGAGTGCGGCCGGAGCCGAATCGAGCCGGAGCGTCGAGGGTTCCGGCCTGCCCACCGGATGGTGGGCCGCCACGGCCGCCACGGGGAGGATCGTCCCGGCTGCCAGGGGGGCGGGGCCGATCCCGGACATCGAGTCACTCGACCGGCTCCCCAGCACGGGAGCCACGTCAAAACCGCCCCGGACGCCGAGGTAGCTGCGGAGCCCCGAAGACGGTGCGCCAAGGGCCAGTGATTCGCCATCGACGAGGGCGAAGGGGGCGCACATTGCGGGCCGGTGCCTGACCGTTCCGGACGCGTCGCGGATTTCGAGGGGAACAGTGGCTCCCGCGACGGACAACACCTGATCGCCCCGGGCCAGCACGGTGAGGCCGCCCAGCAGGTTTTCCACTACGGCGGCACCCGGGTCGTTGCCGACCAGCCGGTTGGCCTGGCGGGCCGACTGCTGGTCGGCGGCGCCGGCCGCAGAAACGCCGAGATCCCCGAACCCGGGCCGGCCGAGGTCCTGCACGAGGGCCTGCAGTCCCGGGGCCGTGACTTCAAGGGCGGAAGCAGGGGAAATGGCAGCGTCGACGGCTGCGGTGGCAGCGCTGTCGGCCACGTCGATGATCTCGCGTACAGCCTGGTAGCGAACGTTATCGCCGGGGCGGACCAATGCGGGCGACTCCCGGTCGAGGTCCCAGAGGACGGCTGCTGTCCGCCCGATCAACTGCCATCCCCCGGGCGACTGCCGCGGGTAAACCGCGGAGAAAGCTCCGCCCAGCGCCACCGCACCGGCGGGGACCGCAGTCCGCGGCGACGGCCGGCGCGGAACCTCGAGGCGGTTGTCCTGCCCCACGAGGTACGTGAACCCCGGGGCGAATCCGCCGAATGCGGCGGTCCATACCTGGCCGGTGTGCGCCGCCACCACCCCGTCGGCACCCAACCCGGTGAGCCTGCCGACCTCGGCGAGGTCCCCGCCGTCGTACACGACATCGATGGTGACCTCGTTGCCGGTTGCGCGCTCCAGCCGGCCCAGATCCAACTGTCCGACGGCAGCGTGCGCCAAGGCTGCCTGCCGGTGGCGGCTGAACTTCACGAGCAGGGTTCCCGCGGCGGCCACTGTATCCAGTTGACCGGGGAAAGGTTCGGCAATGAGCCGCTGGTGGAGGGCCAGGACCGAGGCCAGGTCGGTCAGTTCCACGAGCCAGGCCCGCGGGCCCGCCCAGCGGATGCCGGTGATGCTCATGCGAAGCTCCGGACGGTGACGCCTGCGGCTTCGAGGCCTGCGCGTACGGCAGCCGCCATGGCCACCGCCCCGGGGGTGTCTCCATGCACGCAGATGCTGTCGGCCTTGACGTTCAGGACGGAACCGTCGCGGGCCACAATCGTGCCTTCGCTTGCCAGCCGGACCATATTTGCCGTGATGGTCACGGGGTCGTGCAGCACGGATCCTTCTTCGCGGCGTGAGACCAGCGTGCCGTCAGGATTGTAGGCCCGGTCGGCAAATGCCTCGGACAGGACCCGGAGCCCCCGCACTTCGGCTTTGCCCTGTGCGATGGAATCCGGCAGGAGCAGCAGCGGCAGTCCGGGACTGAACGCATGCACGGCATCGACGACCGCCTGCGCGTGCACCTCGTGGTGGACGATGGTGTTGTAGAGCGCGCCATGGGGTTTCACGTACTTGATCTCGGAACCGGCGGCGCGGGCCAGGGCCTGGAGTGCGCCGAGCTGGTACAGGACGTCATCGGCCAGTTCCGTGGCGGAGCAGTCGACAAAGCGGCGGCCGAATCCGGCCAGATCCCGGTAACCGACGTGCGCTCCGATGCTGACCCCCGCAGCCACGGCGTCGCGGCAGGTCCGTGCAATGGTGCTGGGATCACCGGCGTGGAAGCCGCACGCGACGTTGGCGCTGGACACGTGGCGGAAGACGGCGGCGTCGTCACCCATGGTCCAGCTGCCAAAGGACTCCCCGACGTCGCTGTTCAGATCGATTATGGGCATGTGATCTTCGCCTCAAGTTGCATGATTTCCATCATGCCCCAAAACGGGCGATTGTTCAACAATTATTGTAGTTGGAGTGTGACGTCAGTCCTCCTGCCCGCCTATTGTCGGTCACTGCTTGTTCGCTGCTGACCGCCCACTGGGAGCTGCCGTGGCGGGGGCACCTCAGGCCCTGGCGATCACCTCGCCGTTGGGGATGAGGAACCAGCCGTCGTCCGTGGAGCCCCAGCGGTGCCATCCGGCCGAAATCCGGGCCAGGTCGGCGGCGTTGGCGAAGCCGTACTCAAGGGCCTGGTCCGCGAAGGCCGAGTGCAGCACGCGTTCGCCCCACACCCGGGCCTGCCAGCGGCGCAGCTGGCTGGTGGCGTAGAGCCAGTTGCTGCTGGAGGGGGCGACGTCGGTGAACCCGGCGGACTGCGCCCACGAGACCAGACGGCGGCCGGCGTCGGGTTCGGCCCCGTTGCGTCGGGCGATCCGCTGGTACAGCTCCATCCATTCATCCAGCTCGGGGACGGCGGGGAACCAGCTCATGCCGTGGAAATCGGCGTCGCGCACCGCCACGATGCCGCCGGGCTTGGCGACGCGGCGCATTTCCCGCAGCGCGGCGACCGGGTCCGTGAGGTGCTGCAGCACCTGGTGGGCGTGCACAAGGTCGAACGTTTCGTCCTCGAAATCGAGGTCGTAGATGTTTCCGGCGACAAACTCGACGTTCTGCGCGCCGCGCTCGGCCGCGAGGGCAGCCGCCTGGCTGATCACGTCGGGCGACCGGTCCACTCCGGTGACCGTCCCGGGAAAGACGAGCGCGGCGAAATCGCACGTGATGCTGCCCGGTCCGCAGCCGACGTCGAGCACCGAAACCCCGGGAGTGAGGTGCGGGATCACAAACGCCGCGGAGTTCTCCGCGGTCCGGGAGGCGTGGGCGCGGACCACCGACTCGTGGTGGCCGTGGCTGTAGACATCGTCAGGCTGCTGCGCACTCATAGGTAAACGCTACCGCTCGCGCACGCGCGAGAGCCATTCAACAACTAGGGCTTGCGCGAGGGTTGGTTGCTCGTGCAGCAGAGCATGGCCGGCGCGGTCGAGTACAGCAAAGGTGGCACGAGGGTAGTGCTCGATCAGCTCCCCTGGGCTTGTGTATCCAGCGGTGGAGTCCTGTCGCCCTGCGAGGACCAACACGGGATGAGTATAGGTTTTCGCGCCTTCCGGGTGATCCCGTAGCTCCCAGCGCGAAAAAATTCGCATGAGGCTCGACTCGTCAGCTAGCGACGCTGCCGGAGCCACGAACTCCAGGAACCTGTTTAGCGTTTCTGCCGTCTGAACAACGAAGTAGCTACGGTAGGAAGCCTTGAGTTCCGGGCCCAGTTCGCCGGTCAGATCGGCCGACGAAGCAAGAACCTCGTGCTGGGGCACGTTCCGTGTCACCGCGCCCACCGGGCAGATTAACGCCAGTCCAACAACCTGGTCAGGTCTCCGATCGGCGATCGCACGGGCTAAGTACCCACCGTACGACTGACCCAGAACAAGAAACGGGTCATCACCAATGGTGCTGTCGATGAGGGCGAGCAGAATGTCCAGGACGTCGTCGTTGCTCGTGATCGACTCAGGCGCCGGAGTGCGGCCCATCCCCGGCAGGTCCGGGTACAGGCGTCGGAACCCGGGAACGTTGCAGAATATCGGTTCAAGAGCGCCCGCGATCTCGCGATGATCCGCCCCGGCGCCGTGCAGAGCGAGAAGCGGCGTGCCGCTGCCGTACTCGGCGTAATGCACAGGCACTCCGCGGGCCGTAGCTTCCATCCAGATAGTGTAAATCGAGTCGCGGCTCTTGGGCTGAGGTCAGAGGGCCTGGATTAGTGTCAGGATGCCTGCCAGTGCGACCCAGGCTAAGTACGCCAGCATGTTGAAGCGATTGGGCCAGCCGATAAATACGTCAGGCTTCCCGACGGCGCCAGACCGCCCGAACCGGAGCGTCGCTCCGAGGAACCACATCAATCCCGCCCACGGAACTATCACTGCCCACGCAAGAAGTTGTCCGGCCATCGAATGCACTGATGCACCGATTCCCGCGCAGGTCGCGGCAATCGGAAAGCCAAGGATGAACAGGGAACCGAGACCAGCGTGAACCTTGCTTCGGCTCGTCATCTCGGACCGTGGCGTCGTGACCGGGTCCGTGTCGATGAAGGCCGCCCCGATTGGCCCAAGGGCCACCAGGGGAAGCCCGGCAGACAGGAAGCCCGCAGGCTGCCACAAGGCAACGCCAGAGGCCATAACGCCGGTCCCGCCAAGGATGAATGCCAAGCGCATGATCACGCCATACTTCCCCAATGAGTATTCACTGAGCATCCGCCATGAGGCGCGCTGGCCAAACACTTACTGGCCTTCAGGTCCCATATCGCTAACCTCAATGCCGGGGCGAGGCCAGACCCCCCAGGACCGAATGGCGAAGCAATCCGCGGGACTCCTGGCGCATAGGAAAGCCCCTCGGTTGAGGGGCTTTCGCGGACAAACCAGTGGGTTGTTGGTGTTTCTCAGCGGTGATGTGCGCCCCCTTCCCGGACGTCATGTCCGGCTGCCTGCATTCGATATCGAAAGACTGTAATAGCTCATCCGCGGATCGTCCAGCCGCCGTGCAGACTTATCCCTAGCTGCCGCCATCGAGGCCTTCCAGTGCCCGCCCGGCTGGCGGGTATCGCCGTCCGGGCACCCGGAAAGGCAACTACCGCGGTGCCGTTGCAGACGGTGCCGCCTGCTGCGCTGCCTCCTGCCCGGCCTTGACCGTGGCATCGATCATCGAGGTCATGAACC
This sequence comes from Arthrobacter sp., assembly GCA_035467435.1. GTDB lineage: Bacteria > Actinomycetota > Actinomycetes > Actinomycetales > Micrococcaceae > Arthrobacter. The sequence continues at coordinate 13,709 of DATITT010000258.1, forward strand.
GTGTGGCGATCTCCAGTTCCTGCGGAGTGAATTCGGCCAGCGCGGCGGCCATGTGGCGGGCCAGCGGCTGGAACATGGCACCGCCGTCGCGGTAGGCCTTGGGGGTCATCCGGAGCTGGACCTGGCGGCGGTCCGTGCCCTGGCGTTCGCGGACCACGTGGCCGGAGTTGTGCAGCCGGTCGATCAGCGCCGTGGTGGCGGGTGAACTCAGGTGGAGTTCCTTGCGGAGCACGCCGGGTGTGACGATCTGGTTCCTCGCTGTGTGCTGCATGATCACGGCCAGGGCATTGAGGTCTGTCCGGTGCATGTCATTGCGGCCGCCGGCGGAATCCACGTAGCGGTTGGCCTCCAGGCTGAACTCCTGCAACAGGCGGACCAGCGGCGGCGGTCCGGAAGATTCCGGGCGTCCCGAGGGATCAGTTGCCACGGTGCACCGTCCTCTCTCCTGTCGCCGGTGACGCCTGCTCTGCAGTTGGCGCCCTCCGGAGTTTACGTCAGCGGCAACAGGCGTCGAACCGGGCAGGTCCCGCGGTGTTCCCAAGATTTAAGCATTCGAGGGTTATCTCCATTGTGGAGATAGTCTATTATGGACTCAATTCTACTCCTCCGAGGCAAGCACCAGAAGGAACCATGAACAAGACCAAACACGGCAATGCCCGCGTCCCCTTCTGGCTGCGCTGGCTGGTTCCGGTCCTGCTGGTCATCACGTGGCTGGCCATCGCCGGGGTCGGCGGACCAACCTTCGGCCGGCTCGAGGAGGTCTCCTCCAACGACCAGGCGTCCTTCCTGCCGGCAGGAGCCGAGGCGACCGCGGTCCAGGACTGGCAGGCAAAGTTCCGGGACACCGACGAGATCCCCGCTGTCATTGTCATTGAGAGCGGATCCGCCTTCACCCCGGCCCAGCTCGGTGAGGTGGCAGCCCTCAAGGGCGAACTGGAGGCCGTGGGTGCCGGCAGCACCGTCATCGGCCCCATCCCGTCCGAGGATGGCAAGGCCGTGCAGTTTGTGGTCCCGATTGATTCGGCCGGCGAAGTGAAGGAAATCGTCGCGGAACTCCGCGGCGCGGTGCAGGCGTCCGCCCCGGAGGGCATGCAGACCTTCGTGACCGGTCCGGCCGGGCTGACGGCGGATCTCGTCAGCGCCTTCGCCGGCATTGACGGCATCCTGCTGCTCGCGGCTCTCAGTGCAGTGTTCGTGATCCTGCTGATTGTCTACCGCTCGCTGCTGCTGCCGATTGTCGTCCTCTTCACCTCGGTCTTCGCCCTCTGCGGCGCCATCCTGCTGGTCTTCGGCATGGCCAAGCTCGGCTGGATCCAGCTCAATGGCCAGAGCCAGGGCATCCTGTCCATCCTGGTGATCGGTGCCGCCACGGACTACGCGCTGCTCTATGTGTCCCGGTTCCGCGAGGCGCTGACGCATACGACCAACCGCACGGCCGCCGCGCTGACGGCGTGGAAGAACTCGTGGGAACCCATCATTGCCTCCGGTGCCACGGTCATCATCGCGCTCCTCTGCCTGCTGTTTTCCGATCTCAACTCCAACAAGGCCCTCGGTCCGGTGGCCGCCGCCGGCATCCTCTGCTCGCTCTTCGCCGCACTCACCCTGCTGCCGGCGCTGCTGGCGCTGTTGGGCCGCGCCGCGTTCTGGCCGTTCCTCCCCAGGCTGCTCCCGGAGACCGAGCGCGAGCCTGCAATCGTCACCGGCCTTGAGGGGCAGAAGGGCGTGTGGCGCGCCACCGGTTCCCTCGTTTCCCGCCGGCCCCGGACCGTCTGGATCGCCTCCGTGCTGCTGCTCCTGGTGGCCTCCGCCGGTGTCCTGCAGCTCAAGGCCAACGGTGTCCCGCAGACCGATGTCATCCTCACCGCCTCCAATGCCGTCGACGGCCAGGACGCCCTGGCGCGGCACTTCGACGCCGGCACCGGCAGCCCTGTCGTGATCGTCGCCAACGAGGCCAAGGCGCAGGAAGTGCTGGAACAGACCAAGGCGACCGACGGCGTCGGTGACGCGTACCTGCTGGCCGACGGCGGCGTGCCGATCATCACCGGCGCACCAGCTGCTCCCGGAGCGCCTGCGGCGCCCCCGGCTCCCGCGGTACGGGACGGCAGGGTCCTGATCAACGCGACGCTGAACTCCGCCGCGGACTCCAATGAGGCCGAAAACGTTGTGGTGGTCCTGCGCCAGGAACTCAAGAAGGTCGACGACGGCGCACTGGTCGGCGGAGTGACCGCGACGGCCCTGGACACGAACACCACCGCCCAGCGCGACCTCGTCACCATCATCCCGGTGGTCCTCGCGGTCATCCTCGTGATCCTGATGATGTTGCTGCGCTCCGTGCTGGCGCCGGTCCTGCTGGTCGCCTCGGTAGTGCTGTCCTACGGCGCCGCGCTGGGGGTCTCCGCCTACGTGTTCAACAACGTCTTCGGGTTCCCGGGTGCCGATGCCACAGTTCCCCTCTTCGGGTTCGTGTTCCTGGTCGCCCTGGGGGTGGACTACAACATCTTCCTGATGAGCCGGGTCCGGGAGGAATCCCTGAAGTACGGCACCCGGCCCGGCATACTGCGCGGCCTGGGCGTTACCGGCGGGGTGATCACCTCCGCCGGCGTGGTGCTCGCGGCCACCTTCGCTGCCCTGGGCGTCATCCCCATTATGTTCCTGGTACAGCTGGCCTTCATCGTGGCTTTCGGGGTGCTGCTGGACACGATTCTGGTCCGCTCACTGCTGGTCCCGGCACTGGCCTACGACATCGGCCCGCGGATCTGGTGGCCGAGCAAGCTGGGGCGCCCCGAGACGGATGCCGCCGCACGTGCCCTGCCGTCCGCCCAGGAGCCGGAGACAGCCGAGGCGGGAACCCGCTAGCCGGCAGCCACCGCCGCAGCCGCCGTCACTGGGCCTGGTCCCTCCACCAGGCAACCGTGGCGGCGGCTGCCTCTATAAGCGGGGTGGGCCGCAGCCCCAGGGCAGCCTCGCTGGCGCGCGAGTCCATCACGAAGGGGTGTTCGAACTGGTACAGGGTCTCGGCCAGTTCCCGGGTCCCGGGGGAGAATGCGGCCATCGTCCGCAGCGCCCAGCCGGGGACCGCGGCCACCCGCGGTGTCCGGACACCGGCAGCGGCGGCGAACTCCTCGGCGATCTTCCGCTGGCTCAGCGCAGGGCCCGTCGGCGCATGCCACACCCGGTTCCAGAGCATGGGATCCTGCGCGGCCCTGATCATGGCGGCGGCCAGATCCGGCACATACGTGAACGAATGCGGCACCCCGGCCTTGCCGATCACCAGCAGGGATTTGCCTGCCAGGACCGGCTTCAGCATGCGCTCGCCGGCATGCGCGCCGCGGACCCTGGGACCAAAGAAATCGCTCGCCACCACACTCACGGTGTCCGTTGCGGAGGCGGCGCGGGCCGTCAGCAGTTCGGTGCGGATGCCGCGCTTGCCGCCGCGGGCCTCCCTCGGGCCCTCCTCGGTCATCGGCCGGTCCGGCTCGCTGTAGGAGTACAGGCTTTCCGGAAAGACGACGACGGCGCCGGCCCCGCCCGCCGCGGCAAGGACCGTCTCCTCGGCGCCGGGAAGTTCCTCCGCCCAGGTCCCGGCGCTGTACTTCGAGCCGTGGATGCAATGGAACACGGCCTTGGCGCCGCGGAACAGCTCGCCGAGCCGCGCCGGGTCGGACACATCCACGGCCTCCTTCTCGACGCGCGGGTGGTCGGGGCCGCTGCCGGACCGGGTGAGCACCCGCACCCGGTGGCCGGCAGCGGCGAGCTGTTCGGCGACCGTCCAGCCGACGGGGCCGGCGCCGGTGACGACGTACAACGCCGGGGCGGGGACCGCGGGGGATTCGGGCTGGGGCATGGTCTGCTCACTTTCGCTGTGTTCAATCGGCCTCTGCTGGGGCTGCCCTTGCCGGCAGCTCTATATTGAGAGCAGTGCTCTCTGAAATCAGGATGCCGCCAGCCCCGATGAAAGTCAAGAGCAGTGCTCACATTTGTTGACAGTGCTCTGCTTTGTGGAATGCTGGAACCATGCCGCAGACCGCCAGCGCCCCCTCCGTCAAGCCGCCCACGCCCCGCGAGCGGGCCCGGGCGCGGACCCTCGAGGACATTGTGCGACTCGGCCGGGAGCATCTGGCACTGCACGGGGCTGCCGCATTGTCCCTACGCGCCGTGGCCCGGGATCTTGGCGTCGTTTCCTCGGCGGTCTACCGCTACGTGGAGAACCGCGATGAGCTGCTGACGCTGCTGCTCATCGACGCCTACACCGAGCTTGGAGACGAGGTGGACGCCGCCGTGGCGGCCCTGCCCGAGTCCGACTATGCCGGTCGGTTCAGCGCCCTGGGCTCCTCGGCGCGGCGCTGGGCCCTGCGTGAACCGGCCCGCTACGGCCTCCTGTTCGGCAGTCCGGTGCCCGGATACCGGGCACCGGCCGAGCGGACCACGGGGCCTGGCACTCGAGTCATCCATGCCCTGATGTCGCTCCTCGACGCCGCCTACCGCGCCGGACGGATGGCGGCGCCCGGCGGGCAGGCCGCCGTCGTGCCGCAGCTCGCCGCTGATCTGGGGCGCATCCGCGGCGACCTGGAACTGGCTGTGCCTGACGCGCTGCTGGCGCGTGGCGCGCTCGTCTGGACCTCCCTGTTCGGCGCCATCAGCTTTGAAGTTTTCGGCCAGTACGGCGCGGACACGTTCGCCGCCCCGGATGAACTGTTCGCCCACCATCTGGCTGCGCTGGCGGAGCTGGCAGGCCTGGGCCCCGCTGCGCCTCAGGCCGGCGGGCGTTCCACGGTTCATCCGAAGTAGCCGCCGGGACGGGCTCCCCGCCCCCTGTCGCCTCCCGGCGGGGCTCGATAGACTGCCCCTGCGCCTGCCTGGGCGCGCCGAGGCTTCCAGGAAGGATCCAACCATGTCCGAAAACAGCGAGTTTGATCGAACGGCAGCAAAATCCGATGACGAGGCCGCAGAGGGCCAGTACGTCGAGGGGGATTATGGCGCGGCCGGCACCTCCGGGGAGAACCCGCCCGAGGCGAAAGAAGGCGAGTACCCTACCGGTGACTATGGGGCGGCGGGCGTCAGCGGCGCCACCGCCGTCGGCGCGGAGGAGGGCGACTACCCCGAGGGCGACTACGGCGCGGCAGGTGCCGGCACGACACCGCCCGCCGCCGTGGAAGGCGAATATCCGGAAGGTGATTACGGGACCGCCGGCGATGCGGGCTCCCAGCGTGCCGGAGGGGGCAAGGCCGCAGGGGCGGGCGAAGAGGCGCGCACGAGGGACGGCTCCGCCGGCGATGCGGACCGCCGGGACCGCTAGGCGCCGGACTTCGCGCACAGCGAAACGGGCGGCGGCCAGCGTGGCCGCCGCCTGAAGAGTGCCGGAATTCCGGGGGAACGGGCCGTCCGAGCGCCCTGCCTGCCACCGCAAAATCCACAGTTGAGCGTCCATCGCTCAACTTGGATTGACTTTGAAGCGCGCCTGAGTAAAGTTGAGTGCAGATCACTCAATAACGGCCGGACCCTCGCGGTCCGCAGCCAACTCAGTAAGTTTCCCAGGAAAGAAAGAAGCAATACATGTCACGTGCAGTAGGTATTGACCTCGGAACAACCAACTCCGTCGTTTCCGTTCTCGAAGGTGGCGAGCCCACCGTTATTGCCAACGCCGAGGGCGGCCGCACCACGCCGTCGGTTGTTGCATTCTCCAAGTCCGGCGAAGTGCTGGTTGGCGAAATCGCCAAGCGCCAGGCCGTCAACAACATTGACCGCACCATTGCTTCCGTCAAGCGCCACATGGGCACCGACTGGAACGTCGCCATTGACGACAAGAAGTACACGGCGCAGGAAATCTCCGCCCGTATCCTCATGAAGCTCAAGAACGACGCCGAGTCCTACCTCGGTGAAAAAGTCACGGACGCCGTGATCACCGTTCCGGCGTACTTCAACGACGCCGAACGCCAGGCCACCAAGGAAGCCGGCGAAATCGCGGGCCTCAAGGTCCTGCGCATCGTCAACGAGCCCACCGCGGCCGCACTGGCCTACGGCCTGGACAAGGGCAAGGAAGACGAGCTCATCCTCGTCTTCGACCTCGGCGGCGGAACCTTCGACGTCTCCCTCCTCGAGGTGGGCAAGGACGAAGACAACTTCTCCACCATCCAGGTCCGCTCCACCTCAGGTGACAACCGCCTGGGCGGCGACGACTGGGACCAGCGCGTCGTCGACTACCTGCTGAACCAGCTCAAGGTCAAGGGCATCGACCTGTCCAAGGACAAGATCGCCCTGCAGCGCCTGCGTGAGGCATCGGAGCAGGCCAAGAAGGAACTCTCTTCCTCTTCCAGCACCAACGTCTCCCTCCAGTACCTCTCCGTCACGCCCGACGGCCCGGTGCACCTGGACGAGCAGCTGACCCGTGCCAAGTTCCAGGACCTCACCAAGGACCTGCTCGAGCGCACCAAGAAGCCCTTCCACGACGTCATCAAGGAAGCCGGCATCAAGCTTTCCGAGATCGACCACATCGTGCTGGTCGGCGGCTCCACCCGCATGCCCGCCGTCTATGACCTGGTCAAGGAACTCGCCGGCGGCAAGGAGCCGAACAAGGGCGTGAACCCGGACGAGGTCGTCGCCGTCGGCGCTGCCCTGCAGGCCGGTGTCCTGAAGGGCGAGCGCAAGGACGTTCTCCTGATCGACGTCACCCCGCTCTCCCTTGGCATCGAAACCAAGGGCGGCATCATGACGCACCTGATCGAGCGCAACACGGCCATCCCGACCAAGCGCTCCGAGACCTTCACCACGGCGGATGACAATCAGCCGTCCGTGGCCATCCAGGTCTTCCAGGGCGAGCGCGAGTTCACCCGCGACAACAAGCCGCTGGGCACGTTCGAACTTACCGGGATCGCTCCGGCCCCCCGCGGCGTCCCCCAGGTCGAGGTCACCTTCGACATCGACGCCAACGGCATCGTGCACGTCTCCGCGAAGGACAAGGGCACCGGCAAGGAACAGTCCATGACCATCACGGGCGGTTCCAGCCTCTCCAAGGAAGACATCGACCGCATGGTCAAGGACGCCGAGGAGCACGCAGCAGAGGACAAGGCCCGCCGCGAGGCAGCCGACACCCGCAACACTGCCGAGCAGCTCGCCTACTCCGTGGACAAGCTGATCGCCGACAACGCCGACAAGCTGCCGGAAGAGGTCAAGACCGAGGTCCAGGCCGACGTCGACGCCCTCAAGGCCGCTCTCGAAGGCACCGACGACGCAGCCGTGAAGACCGCGTTTGAGAAGCTGCAGGCTTCCCAGACCAAGCTTGGCGAGGCCATCTACGCCCAGGCTGGTTCCCCGGACGGCGCAACCGGCGCCGAGGGTGCACCCGCCGGCGAGCCGGCAGCGGGAGCCGACGAGGACATTGTCGACGCCGAGATCGTTGACGAAGACGAGAAGAAGTAATCATGCCGCATCACGGTAACGAAGAAGAGCACGGTTCTTCCGAGAGCCGTCGCGACGCTGAACAGCGGGAGAGCGAGCCGCAGAAGCCGATCATCCACGACAACCGCAAGGTTGATCCGAAGACCGGCCAGGCCCGCCACCCCGACCAGGAGCACCACGCCGCAGGGGCCCCGGATTCCGGGGACGCACTGTCCCAGGCGGAGGACATCCTCAACAGTGTTGAGGTTCCGGCCGCGGAGTCGGTGGCCCAGGGTTCCGACGACGCGGAGGCGGAGGAGCTCAGGAATGACCTGCGCCGCCTGCAGGCCGAGTACGTCAACTACCGCAAGCGCGTCGAGCGCGACCGTGCCGTGGCAGGGGAGATGGCCGTCATCGGCGTCCTGAACTCCCTCCTGCCGGTACTGGACGACGTCGACGCGGCCCGCCAGCACGGTGACCTCACGGACGGACCGTTCGCCGCGATCGCCGCCAAGCTGGAGAACGCGCTGAAGACGTACGGCCTGGTGCGCATCGCTGAGACCGGTGTGGAGTTCGATCCCACGATCCACGAGGCCCTCATCCAGCAGCCCGGCCCGGATGTCGAAATCGACACCGTCAGCCAGGTCCTGCGCTCCGGCTATAGGTCTGGGGACCGGGTCCTGCGGGCAGCCCAGGTCATCGTGGCTGTTCCGGCGTAGTTACCCTCCACGCCTTCGCGGATGAGGGGGCCCCGCCCCTACGCGTGGTGGCGTGGTCCCTACGGACCAAGCCACCACGCTCCGGCCGGCCCGAAGCCACTCCCGGGCCCCCTCATCCGCTACGGCGTTCAGCGGTTGCCACGCCTTATCTGTTTGTACTTTGAAAGGAAACGCCATTGGCTAGCCAGGACTGGGTGGACAAGGACTTTTACAAGATCCTTGGAATCGCCAAGGACGCTTCCGACGCCGACATCAAGAAGGCCTACCGGAAGCTCGCGCGGCAGCACCATCCGGACACCAATGCCGGGGATGTCGCTTCGGAGAAGAAGTTCAAGGACATCTCCGAGGCCTACTCCGTGCTCTCCGATGCCGACGAGCGCCAGCAGTACGACGCTATCCGGGCCATGGGCGGCGGAGCCCGGTTCGCTCCGGGAGGCGGCGGCGGCGCCGGCGGCGGGGCCGGGTTCGAAGACCTCTTTGGCGGTTTGTTCACCGGCGGCGGCGGACGCCAACCCGCCGGCGGGTACAGCACCTCCGGTGGCATTCCGCCGGAGTTCGCCGATCTCTTCGGCGGAGGTGGCGGCGGCTTCGGCGGCGGCGGCCAGTCGTTCCAGCGGGCCCCGCAGAAGGGTGCGGACCGGACGGCGTCGACCTCCATTTCCTTCGCCGGGTCCATCCGCGGCACCACCATCGGCCTGCGCGAACCGGACGGCGATGTCATCGACGTGCGCGTCCCGGCCGGTATCAAGGACGGCCAGAAGGTCCGTGTCCGTGGCAAGGGCCAGTACGGTCCGGCCGGGAACGGGGACCTTATGGTCACCGTCTCGGTGAAGCCGCACGACTTCTACGTCCGCGACGGCGACAACCTGCGCATCCACGTGCCGGTGACCTTCCCGGAGGCGGCCCTGGGCGCCGACATTGAGGTTCCGACCATCGACGGCGACAAGGTCAAGGTCCGCGTCCCTGCCGGTACGCCGTCGGGCCGCACCCTCCGTGTGAAGGGCCGCGGCGTCAAACACACCAAGGCCACCGGGGACCTGCTGGTGACCATCGACGTCGCCGTCCCGCGAAAGCTGAACAAGGACGCCGAGGAGGCCGTCAAGGCCTTCGCCGCGGCCACCGCCGGCGAGGACGTCCGCGCCGAACTGGCAGCCAAGGCCCGGCTCTAGGAGCTGACGCCTGCCATGGCCATCGACTACGAGCAGCCGATCTTCGTCATCTCCGTTGCCGCGGAACTGGCGGACATGCACCCCCAGACGCTGCGGCAGTACGACCGGCTGGGCATCGTCTCGCCCAGCCGCGCCCCCGGCAAGTCCCGCCGCTATTCGCAGCGGGACATCACCATGCTCCGCGAGGTGCAGCGCCTCTCGCAGGAGGGCGTTTCCCTGGAAGGCATCAAGCGGATCCTCCAGCTGGAGAACCAGGTGGCGGCGCTGCAGCGGCGTGTCGCCGAGCTGAGCGAGGAACTCGACCGCCGCCCCCGCTCCCTGGAATCCCGTATTTTCGCTGCCGGAGCCGCGGGCGACGTCGTCAGCCTGGCCCGCGGCAAGCGCCCCCGGGCCAGGTCCCAGGCCGTCGTCGTGTGGAGGCCGCGGAACGGCGAGTGACGGTGCCCCGTTTCATTTGCTGGGTCCCCGACCGCCCAGGTCTGCCGGGACGGCCATACCGCTCCCCACGGGAATGTGTCGCCGTCGATGCCAAGATGACGGCATGGAAAGTTTCCTGCAGGTTAACTTTGCGGCCGGTACTTTCTGCCGTTTTGTCAGCGAACTTACTGTTCCCACGCGCCGCATCGGAGGGAGAAGCCCCGGTCTGAAATAGTGCGGAAACGAACCGGCATGCCTGTTGAAACAATTCGCTCCTAGATTGAGGCCGCGGGGTCCCGTCAGGACCCTGGAGACCAGCCGCTGCCGCGAGGCAGCGCGGAGCGAGAAGCAGGTAATCATGAGGGTTGCAGTAACTAAGCGCGCTTTTATCCCCCTGGCCGCAGCAGCGATGGCAACTGCCCTGGCTGGCTGCGGCAGCCAGATAGCGAATCCGGCCTCCGCGAATTCCACCGCCAGCGTCAGCAGCTCCTGCGTGGACACCTCGGGCAGCAGCGTCAAGGTGGGTTTCATCAACTCGCTCTCCGGCACCATGGCCATCAGCGAAAACACCGTCTTTGATTCGCTGAGCCTGGCAGCAGAGGAAATCAACGCCGCCGGCGGCGTTATGGGCAAACAGCTTCAGGTGATCAGCGAGGACGGTGCCAGCGAACCGACAAAATTCGCCGAACGCGCCGGGAAACTGATCCAGCAGGACTGCACGGCGGCGGTCTTCGGCGGCTGGACGTCCTCCAGCCGCAAAGCCATGCTCCCCGTTTTTGAAGCCAACGACGCCCTGCTGTTCTATCCGGTCCAGTACGAGGGCCTGGAAGCGTCCAAGAACATCTTCTACACCGGTGCCACCACCAACCAGCAGATCATTCCAGCTCTGGACTACCTGGCCGAGCAGGGCACCAAATCCATCTTCCTGGTGGGCAGCGACTACGTCTTCCCCCGTACGGCCAACAAGATCATCCAGGCCTACGCTGCCGCGCACGGCATGGAGGTCCTGGGCGAGGAGTACGCACCCCTGGGCTCCACGGAGTTCTCCACGATCGTGAACAAGGTCCGCGACTCCAAGGCGGACGCCGTCTTCAACACGCTCAACGGTGACAGCAACGTCGCCTTCTTCAGGCAGTACAAGAGCGTCGGCCTGACAGCCGACTCCATGCCGGTGGTCTCGGTATCCATCGCTGAAGAGGAAGTGCCCGGCGTCGGGCTGGAGAACGTGGAAGGACAGCTCACGGCCTGGGATTACTATCAGACGCTTGATACGCCGGCCAACACGAAGTTCGTGGCCGCGTTCAAGGCGAAGTTCGGCGCCGAGCGGGTGACCAGCGACCCCATGGAAGCGGCGTACACCTCGCTGTACCTGTGGAAGGCCATGGTGGAAAAAGCCGGCTCCTTTGACGTCGACAAAGTCCAGGCAGCGGCCGGCGGAGTGACGTTCGAGGCCCCTGAGGGCACGGTCACGGTGAACGGCGAGAACAACCACATCACCAAGACTCCCCGCATCGGAAAGATCAACTCCGAGGGCCTGATCGACACGGTGTGGTCCTCACCGGAAGCCGTGGAACCCGACCCGTTCCTGACCAGCTATGACTGGGCCAAAGACCTGGCCAAGTAGCAGCTTCCACCACACCTGAGGACACCGAGGAAAGGCCCGCTGGAATGGAACTGCTGATTGGACAGATGTTTGCCGGACTCAGTCTCGGCTCTGTGCTGCTGCTGGCCGCGCTGGGGCTGTCGCTGACCTTCGGCCAGATGGGGGTCATTAACATGGCCCACGGCGAGTTTATGATGGCCGGTGCGTACACGGCCTTCGTTGTGCAGCGAAGCATCTCCGATGCCGGGGTCTCGCTGCTGGTTTCCATTCCAGTGGGCTTCCTGGTGGGTGGTTTGCTGGGGCTGGTGCTGGAGGCGGTACTCCTGAGGCGGATGTACCACCGCCCGCTGGATACCCTGCTGGTCACGTTCGGGGTGGCACTCATCCTGCAGCAGGCTGCACGGGATATCTTCGGCGCCCCCAGTGTGGACGTCCGGGCACCGGCCTGGCTGCAGGGCAACATCGAACTGCTGGGAGCCCCTATTCCCCTCACCAGGCTGTTCATCCTGCTGCTGTCGCTGGTTTGCCTGGCGGGGCTTTCGCTGGTCCTCAAAGGCACGCCGCTGGGCCGCCGCATCAGGGCGGTGGTCCTGAGCCGGGACCTGGCCGAAACCAGCGGCATCTCCACCCGGCGCACCGACCAGTTGACGTTCTTCATCGGATCGGGCCTCGCCGGAGTGGCGGGAGTGGCTGTCACCCTGATCGGCTCCACCGGACCTTACCTTGGCACCAACTACATCGTGGACGCCTTCCTGGTGGTGGTGGCCGGGGGAGTCGGGCAGATCAAGGGGGCGGCCATTGCCGCCTTCGCCCTGGGAGTGCTGCAGTCCGTCTTCGAATTTTCGACGACGGCCAGCATCGGCAAGGTGCTGATCCTGGTACTGATCGTGGTCTTCCTGCAGTTGCGGCCGCAGGGCATCTTCAGCCTCAAGACAAGGAGCCTGGCATGAGCACTTTCCTGCAATCCCGGTGGGGTGTCCTGTCCGGTTTCGCCGCGGGCGCGGTGCTGCTGCTCGTGGCGGCGCCCGCGACGCTCTCGGTGTTCAACCTCGCCCTGTTGGGGAAGTTCCTGTGCTTTGCGATCGTGGCCGTGGGAATCGGACTGGCCTGGGGACGCGGGGGCATGCTGACCCTGGGCCAGGGTGTGTTCTTCGGGCTCGGCGCTTACATCATGGCCATGCACCTCAAATTAGCGGATGCCTCCCTCTTCGGCGGCTCCGGCGTTCCGGACTTCATGTTGCTTTACGGCAGCGGCGAGGTCCCCGGATGGTGGGAGCCGTTCCGGAGCCCCGTCGTGACGCTCGCCGCCGTCGTCCTTGTTCCCGGGCTGGTGGCGCTCCTCCTGGGGCTCGCCGTCTTCAAGCGGCGCGTCAAGGGAGCCTATTTCGCCATCCTCAGCCAGGCACTGGCGGCCGCCTTTGCTGTTTTCCTGGTCGGGCAGCAGGCCACCACCGGCGGCTCCAACGGTCTCAGCGGCTTTCGGTCATTCTTTGGCTTCGACCTGAAGGACCCCTCCAACAAGCTCATGCTGTATTCGATCGCCGCCGTGGTGCTGCTGCTGGCGCTGGCGGCGGCGCGGCAACTTATGCACTCCCGCTTCGGTGAACTCCTCGAAGCGGTCCGTGACCAGGAGGAGCGGGTCAGGTTCCTGGGGTATGACCCGGCCACCATCAAGACGGTGACCTACGTGATCGCCGCGGTTATGGCAGGGATTGCCGGCGCCCTGTTTGTGCCCATCGTGGGGATCATCTCGCCGGCCGATGTGGGCGTGATCCCGTCCATTGCTTTCCTGATCGGAGTGGCGATCGGCGGCAGGGCCACGTTGCTGGGGCCCGTGCTGGGAGCCCTGAGCGTGGCTGTCGCCCAGACCAGCCTGTCTTCGACCTTCCCGTCGTTCTGGGTCTATTTCCAAGGCCTGCTCTTTGTGCTGGTGATCGGGTTCCTGCCCGGCGGCCTCGCGTCGCTGCCCCGGCTCGTCTCCCGGCTGAAGAATGGCCGGAGGGAAGAGACCAGCCCGGCACCGGCGCCCGTCACCACATTAACCACCATCCCGGAAGGGGCAATCCGATGACAACCCCCACGCTGCTGCCCGAGGGCGAACCCCAGGCCGGCGGGCTCCGCCACGGCCGGCCCAAGTACCTCGAGGTCCGCGACCTTACGGTCACGTTCGACGGTTTCGTTGCCGTGGACAAGGTCAATCTGGACGTCACACAAGGGGACCTGCGGTTCCTGATCGGACCCAACGGCGCCGGCAAGACCACCATCATCGATGCGATCACAGGGCTCGTTCCGGCCACCGGGTCCGTAAACCACACCGGCACAGAGATTCTGGGCCGGAAAGTGCACAAGATCGCTCGGCTGGGAGTGGGCCGGACGTTCCAGACGGCGAGCGTCTTCGAGAATCTCTCGGTGCTGCAGAATCTTGACATTGCCGCTGGGCACGGGCGGAAAGCCCGCGAGCTGTTGAGGCGCCGGAAGGGCGTGGCCCCGGCCGTTCAGGAAGCGCTGGAAATCATTGGGCTGGACAAGGCTGCGCACAAGCAGGCCGGGACACTGGCACACGGACAAAAGCAGTGGCTGGAGATCGGTATGCTGCTGGTCCAGAACTCGGACGTGCTCCTCCTGGACGAACCGATCGCCGGAATGAGCCAGGACGAGCGTGACGAAACCGGGCAGCTCCTGCGCCGGATCGCAGCCAGCCGCATCACCCTGGTGATTGAACACGACATGGATTTCGTTCGCGAGTTCGCCACCTCGGTGACCGTCCTCGCGGCCGGCAAGGTGCTGAGCGAAGGCAGCGTGGCGCAGGTGCAGGCCGATAGGAAAGTGCAGGACGTCTATCTGGGCACTGCCGGAATGGAAGGGCACTGATGCTGGAGATCAAAGACCTGCAGGCCGGGTACGGGCGCACCCAGGTCATTTCCGGCGTGGATCTCACGGTCCCCGATGGCTCGCTGGTTTCCGTCCTGGGCCACAACGGTGCCGGAAAAACCACGTTGCTGCGCGCCGTCGTCGGGCTCCTGTTGCCGACCCGTGGCACCATCGCCCTGGACGGTGAGGATATTTCCTCCCTTCGGCCGCATCAGCGGGTGGCACGCGGCATGGCGTATGTTCCCCAGGGACAGCAGTCGTTCGGGCAGCTGACGGCCCTGGAGAATCTCCAGCTCGTGGCCGACGGCCGACGGAACGGAAAGGAACGCGTGGCTGAGGCGCTGGACATGTTCCCGGCTCTCAACCCGCTGCTGGCACGCCGGGCGGGCCTCTTGTCCGGCGGGCAACGGCAGCAGCTGGCCATCGCCCGGGCGCTGATCACCGGGCCCACCCTGCTCATCCTGGATGAGCCCACGGAGGGGATCCAGCCCAATGTGGTGGCCGAAATCCAGGAGACCATCATCAAGTTGTCCCAGCGCAGCGGCATGCGTGTCCTGCTGGTGGAACAACACATCGGCTTCGCGCTTAATGCCGCCGACAGCTACTACGTGTTCGCCGCAGGACGGGTCAGTTCCCGGGGTGCGGGCGGAGCGGGAGCTGCGGGGCAGGTGCGTGAGGCGATGCTGATCTGATTGGCCCCGCGTTGTCCACGGCCAGCGTGAGGAAGGCCGGGAGAAGGACCGAGGGCCTAGGAACATGGTTCAGGTACTGGGCCGGAAAAGAGAGTACACACCACTCGTGACGGACCGGAGCGGCAGCGGCTTGAATGGGGGCAGCTGGGTCTCACAGCTGTTTCTCTGGTCTCTGGGGGTTGTTCGTATGCGTGTTTTTCTCCATCCCGTTACGGTTTGCCCGCGCCCTGCAGGGAGCGGACCTGCAGCGAAGAGCGGCATCCGATGAGCGCGGGAATGGAATCCGTTGCCATGTTCGCCGGTTCCATGACCGGGCTGGTCCTGCTGACCCTTGGCCAGATGATGGTGGTGGTGTGCGTCTGCTTCGACATGGTCCGTGCACTGTCCGCGCCCAGGTCCCACCGGCGCTATGTGGCCAGCACCGTATTCCGGTCGCTGGCGTTGCCGTCGGTCCTCGTTATGGGCATCAGTGTGCTGCTGGACGCCGTCTTCTGGTCCTGGCTGGAGGTGACCATGGGAATGTTCGTCATGATGATGATCATCTTCCGCCTGCACCACGACAAGGATGAGGACAACTGGTGGAAAGGCAGGGGCAAGAAAATCGCCCGCTGGGCCCGGAGGCAATTGTCCTCGGGGGGTTCACTGGCGCCGACCGCGGCCTGACGCGCCCGATCTGCTCCCCCCGAAGCGTGCCCGGCTAGCCGTTGATCACCTGGGGGAGGCCGAGGGCTTTGAGGCCTTCGACGCCGAATTCCAGTCCGTAGCCTGACTGCTTGGCGCCGCCGAATGGGATGCGCGGGTCCACGGCGCCGTGCTTATTGATCCAGACCGTGCCGGCTTCGAGCCGGGCCGCGACCTTGCGGGCTTCGGCCGGATCGGAGGACCAGACCGAGGCGCCGAGACCGACGTCGAGGGCGTTGGCCAGAGCGACTGCCTCGTCCACCGTGTTGTAGCGGATGATGGGCAGGGCCGGTCCGAACTGTTCCTCGGCCACCAGGGGATTGTCGTGGTCGATGTCGGCCACGAGGGTCGCGGGATAGAAGTAGCCGGGCTGGTCCGCTCCCGGGTTCCCGCCGAGGAGGATCTTGGCCCCCGAACCGCGGGCGGCTTCAACGAGCCGGGCCACGATGTCGAACTGCTGCCGGTTCTGCAGCGGGCCCAGGACGTTGGCCTCGTCCAGGCCGTTGCCCATCGGCATCGCCGCTGCGACGGCCGTGAGCTCGTCGCAGACGGCATCGTAAATGTCGCTATGGACGTAGAGGCGCTTGAGGGCGGCGCAGGTCTGGCCGGTGTTGATGAAGGCGCCCCAGAAGAGGCCTTCGGCGATGGCCTTGGGGTCGGCGTCGGGCAGGACGATTCCGGCGTCGTTGCCGCCCAGTTCCAGGGTGAGGCGCTTGACGGTGTCCGCGGAGGACTTGATGATGGCCTTGCCGGTGGCGGTGGAGCCGGTGAACATAACCTTGCCGATCGCAGGGTGTTCGGCCAGCCGGGCGCCGACGTCGCGGCCGCCGGAGACGACGGTGAGGAGGCCTTCGGGGAGTTCCTCGTTAAGGACTTTGGCCAGTGCCAGGACGCTGAGCGGGGTGTATTCGGAAGGCTTGACCACCACGGCGTTGCCCATCCGGAGGGCCGGGGCGACCTGCCAGACGGTGATCATCATGGGCCAGTTCCACGGGCCGATTGCGCCGACGATGCCGATGGGCCGGTAGTGGAGTTCGGCACGGGTTTCGCCGTCGTCCACCACGGTTTCCGGCTCCAGCGGGGTGCCGGCGGCGGCGCGCAGCCAGGCGGCGCAGGCGCCGACCTCGAACCGCGCGTTGGGGCCATTCAGCGGCTTGCCCTGCTCGCGGGAGAGTAACTGGGCGAGTTCTTCGGCGGAGCGTTCGACGGCTTCGGCCGCCCTCAGCAGCGCGGCGCTCCGGGCGTCGTGGCCCAGGGCCGCCCACGCCGGCTGCGCAGCTAAGGCCCCGGCAACCGCCCGCTCCAGGTCCTCGAGGGTGTGCACCGGAGCTTCGCCGACGGCGGCGCCGGTGGCGGGGTCAAGGATGGTCCGGGTTTCGCCGGCGTCCGGTGTGATCGAGGCCAGGAGGGCGTCGTAGGTTTCCATGGGGTACTCCACTTCGGGTAGGCATTGCGCGCTGGCCGGCATGGCCAGAGGCTATGCCTTGAGTCTGCCCGCACACCGGGAGGCCGTCTTGTGTCTCCGCGAACGGCCCTTGGCCTGGGGCGCACAGTTGTGGCCGCTTCCGTGAGCCCGGGCCGCCGCCTCCGCTGAGCGTCACTGCGCTGAGGCACAACAACTGATCGCTGCAGGACAAGGCCCGGTCCTCACCCGCTGCCATGCTGGATTCCAGGTGCCTGAAACCACTGCCTGGCACCGTTTCCCCAGCGCTCATGACCGTTAAGAAGGATCCAATGAGTATTTCGAATTCCGAGTCCCGGACCACTGAAGCCGCTCCCCGCACGGAGCATTCAACCGCCCTCCGCGCCGGCAGCATCGGTGTGATGGGCATCCTGTTCTTTGTCCTGTCCGCCCAGGCGCCCCTCACCGGGATGGTCGGGGCGTCCCCCCTCGCGGCAGCGCTCGGCAACGGCGCCGGCGCTCCCGGAGCCTACCTGGTTGTCGGCATCGTCATTGTGATCTTTGCCGTGGGATTTGTCGCCATGAGCCGGAAAATCCAGGCGAATGGCGCCTTCTACGCCTACGTGACCGCCGCATTCGGACGCCAGGTCGGTGCCGGCGCGGCCTGGCTGGCGCTGCTCGCATACAGCACGGTGCAGGCGGCCATGTACGGACTCTACGGTGCAGCCTTCTCCGGCCTGCTGGCCTCGGTCGGGGTCGGCATTCCGTGGTGGCTGCTCGCCCTGGTCACGATGGCCGGCGTCCAGGTGCTTGGTTCGCTGAACATCGAACTGGGCGCGCGGGTCCTGACCGTGCTGGTGGGGCTGGAAGTTGCCGTCCTGCTCATGTTCGGTGTCACCGTCCTGTTCCGCGGCGGCGGCCCCGAAGGACTCAGCCTCGCAGCATCCTTCTCCCCGGACGCCATCGCCAGCGGCGCCCCGGGCGTGGCCATCATGTTCGCTGTGGCCTCCATGTTCGGCTTCGAATCCACGGCGATCTACTCCGCCGAGGCCAAGGACGCCCACCGCACGGTAGCCCGGGCCACCTACCTGTCGGTGGGCGTCATTGCCGTGTTCTTCTCCTTCATCTCGTGGATGCTGGTCAGCTACTACGGCCCGTCGCAGGTGGTTGATGCAGCCGGGGCGGCACTGGAATCCGGGGACTCCACCACCTTTGTCCTGACACCCATGGTGGAGCTGTTCGGGCCGTGGGCGGGGATCACCACCGGCATTCTGCTGGTCTCATCCCTGCTGGCCGGAATCATCGCCTTCCACAACGGCATCAACCGCTACCTCCATTCACTGGCCCTCCGCGGCTCCCTGCCCGGCGTCATTGCCCGGACCAACCGGCACCGCGCGCCCGCCGCAGCCGCGTGGATCCAGACCGCCACCGCCGTTGTTCTGGTGGCCCCCTTCGCCCTGCTGTCACTGGACCCGGTCCTGACCCTGTTCTCCTGGTTCAGCGGCCTGGCCGTCGCGGCACTGCTGGTGCTGTACATGCTGTGCTCGATCGCCGTCGTCGGCTTCTTCCGCCGGGAACGGGCGGCCGGACAACTCTGGCAGACCCTCATTGCCCCCTCGCTCGCATCCCTGCTGCTGGCGTGGGTGCTGTACCTGGTGGTCAGCAACTTCACGTCGCTGATCGGCGGCAGCGCCGAGACTGCCGCTGCCCTGCTCGTGGTGGTCCCGGTGGTGTTCGCATCCGGCGTGCTGGTGGAGCGGCAGGTGGAGAAGCGCGGGGTCCCTGTGTCGGCCTGAGGTTCCGACGTCGGCCCATCCGGGATCGTGAATTTCCTCAGGACGGCGCTGTGCCGGCACATCGGCGAGTACCCGGATGTGCCGGCCGGCAGCGGCCCGGCCGTCCCGCTCGGCTTCTGGACGTGGGGTTGTCCGCCCCCGGCGCGCCCTAGGCCCCGCGCCGCCAGTCGGTGGGTGATTCCCCGAAGGCGTCCCGGAACGTGCGGCTGAAGTGGGCCGCGTCCAGGAAGCCCCACCGGGCGGCGATAGCGCCCACCGACTTTCCGGAGTGCAGCGGGTCCCGCAGTTCCCGCCGCGCACCTTCCAAGCGCTGGCTCCGGATCCAGCTGGCCACCGTTGTCCCTGATTCGTGGAACACGTTGTGCAGGTGGCGGGTGGAAATGAAATGGGCCGCGGCTATGGTTGCCGGCGATAACAGGGGATCTGCCAGGTTCGCTTCGATGTACTCCCGTACGGAGACCGCCAGCAGCGCCTGGGGTTTCATTCGGTCCGGAGCGATATCCATCTCCGAATGCAGCATGGTGGAGACGAGGTCCAGGGCATTCGTGGCCAACCGTGAACCGCTGGGTCCGCTGAGGACCTCAAGATTTTCCGCCAACTGCCCGATGAACTTTCCCACGATGCCGCTCAGTCCGGTTCCTCCGGCCAGCCGTACGGCCGAGAGCTGCCCGACGTATTCCGGCGGCAGGGAGAGCGCGTCGCAGGGGAACATGACCACCATCACCCGCGCCTGCTCCTGGAACGCCAGGGTGTAGGGGTGATTGGTGTCATAAATGGCCAGATCGCCCGGTCGAAGGAGTGCCTCACGGTTGTCCTGGATCAGTAGTCCGGTGCCTTCGAGCTGAAGGTTGAGCTTGAAGTAGCGCTGGCTGGATTGAGCGATCAGCGACTGGGTGCGGTGGACCTCGTGGCTCGTGGCGGTTACTTCCACGATCGACATCCGGTCCAGCACCCGGGATCTCATCCGGCCCCGGAAGCCCTCGGGGCTGTCGGTAGCCGCAACAAGTGGCACAAACGATTCGGCCACCAGGTGCCGCCAGTGGTTAAAGCAGGCGGCTTCGTTTGTGCGGAGGTTCTGCTGGGTGGTGGTTGCAGTCATCGACAGTCCTGACGCCGGAAAAAATCCAGGGACTGTGTCGTGGAACACAGTCCATCTAGGCTAACCCCGCAGCGGCACGGCTGTCATCTTTTTTCCACACTCGGCGAAAAAAGATTGGATCCCCAACTCCTAGGAGGCGGGCGGTGCAATCAGCCGGAGGTAGTCCTCAATCTGGCTGGCCAAGATGGAGTTGTCCTGCCCGGGCGGCGCCAGGGCAGCCGCAATTTGGGCGCCCAGCATCATATTCAGCAATTGGTCGGCGATGGCGGCGTCGGGAATGGCTGCGCTGATCTCGCCGGCGGCCCGCGCGTCGGCAAGATAGCCCAGGATGGCCGCGTGCCACTCGCCCATGGACGCCCGGTGGATAGCTGCCTTGGTGCCATCGTTGATGGCCTTCTGCCAGAACGGGATGACGATCCGCGCTTCGTTGACCCGCTCTTCGTCCAGCGGGAGCACTTCGGCGCAAAACGCCCGCAGGGCCGACAGTCCCGCTTTGCCCTGGGTACTGCTGGCGATGCGCTGGTTGGTCCGGTTGAACACGTGGCTGAAGGCGAACTCCAGCAGCGTGTCCTTTGTGGGGAAATACGGCTTCAGGGCCCCGTTGGCAAAGCCCGCCTCCATTGCAATCTCGCGCATGGTGGCGCCCTCGATGCCCAGGCGGGCGATGATCCGCCACGTGGCATCCACCAGTTCCAGCCGGCGCTCGTCATGGTCAACAATCTTTGGCACGGCGGCCGCTCCCCGGAAATATTCTGCGTCTGACTCTTGTGAGCCATCTTACGGACCGTTATTCTCTACAACTATAGAAAATAAAAAAATCGACCAGCCACGGTCCCGGACAAAGGCAACCCATGACGCTTGCAGCAGTTGACACAGCCACCCCGTTCCGCCTGGCATCAGGCGACGAAATAACTAATGTCCAGGAGATCCTGCGCGCCGCCGGCCACCTCGGTCCGGAGAAGCGCATCGCTTACCTGGGCCTGTTGGATCCGGCCCGCGGGGCTGCCGCCCCCGGCACTCCCGCCGCAGCTGAGGACCGCCGGTTCCGCATCTTTATCCATGACATTTCCGGCGGTGCCCCCACGGATGCAGTGGTCTCGGTGACCCGGCAGGACGTGGTGTCCGCCGTCCTCCTGGATACCGCCGCCACCGGTGAACTGCCGGTGCTGGAGGAAGAGTTCGAGGTGGTGGAGGCGCTCCTCGCCGCGGACGAGCGCTGGCTCAAGGCGCTCGCATCGCGGGGGCTCGACGTCGGCAAGGTCCGCGTGGCGCCCCTCTCGGCAGGGGTCTTCGAATACCCGGAAGAAAAAGGGCGCAGGATCTTACGCGGCCTCGCCTTCGTACAGGATTTCCCCGAGGACAGCGCCTGGGCCCACCCCGTGGACGGCCTCGTGGCCTACGTGGACGTGGTCAGCCGGGAAGTGACGCAGGTACTGGACCTGGGAGCCATGCCTATCCCTGCCGAGCACGGCAACTACACGGACCCTGAACTGACGGGCCCACTCCGCACCACGCAGAAACCCCTCAACATCACCCAGCCGGACGGGCCCAGCTTCACGGTCACCGGCGGGAACCACATCCAGTGGGAAAAATGGAGCCTCGACGTCGGCTTCGATGTCCGCGAAGGGGTGGTGCTGCACAATCTTGGCTTCCAGGACGGCGGCCGGCTGCGTCCCATCATCAACCGGGCCTCCATCGCCGAAATGGTGGTTCCGTACGGGGACCCGTCACCAATCCGGTCCTGGCAGAACTACTTCGACACCGGTGAATACCTCGTGGGCCAGTACGCCAACTCCCTGGAACTTGGCTGCGACTGCCTCGGCGAGATCACCTACCTTAGCCCTGTCATCAGCGACGCCTTCGGCAACCCTCGGGAGATCCGCAACGGCATCTGCATGCATGAGGAAGACTGGGGAATCCTGGCCAAGCACAGCGACCTCTGGACGGGCATCAACTACACCCGCCGCAACCGCCGCCTGGTGATCTCCTTCTTTACCACCATCGGCAACTACGATTACGGTTTCTACTGGTACCTCTACCTCGATGGAACCATCGAATTCGAGGCCAAGGCCACGGGTGTGGTCTTCACCTCCGCCTTCCCGGAAGGCGGGTCGGCCAACATTTCCCAGCTTGCCCCGGGCCTGGGCGCCCCGTACCACCAGCACCTGTTCAGTGCCCGCTTGGACATGGCCATTGACGGTTTCACCAACCGCGTTGAGGAAGAAGACGTGGTCCGGCAGGCGATGGGCGAGGGCAATGAGCGAGGCAACGCCTTCTCCCGGAAACGAACCGTCATTGCCCGCGAATCTGAGGGTGCGCGCCAGGCGGATGCGCGTAACGGCCGGACCTGGATCATCTCCAACCCCGAGTCCCGGAACCGGTTGGGCGAGCCTGTGGGCTACAAGCTCCACTCCGAAAACCAGCCCACGCTGTTGGCAGATCCGGGTTCATCCATCGCCCGGCGCGCCGCTTTCGCCACCAAGGACCTGTGGGTCACCAGGTACGCCGACGACGAGCGCTACCCGACGGGCGACTTCGTGAACCAGCACGCCGGGGGAGCGGGCCTGCCGCAGTACGTGGCGCAGGACCGGGAACTGGACGGGCAGCACGTCGTTCTCTGGCACACTTTCGGCCTGACCCACTTCCCGCGTCCGGAGGACTGGCCCATCATGCCGGTGGACACGGCCGGCTTCAAGCTCCGGCCTGAGGGCTTCTTTGACCGCAGCCCCGTGTTGGATGTGCCCGCGAGTGCACAGCCGGCCGGCGGCCACTGCCACAGTTAGTCCGGCGCCGTGACGGTCTTAGGAGGGTTGGGCCGGCGGGCCGGCATCGCCGGCTTAGTCTTCCATTTCCGGATCTGCGGGGCCGCGACGGCAGCGTCGTGCCTCGCACACGTGTGGCTTGTCGCAGCGAACCAGCACGGAATGTGGCTGAACCTGCTGATGCTGGCCATGGTGGCGGTGTGCCTGCCGTGCGCCGTGCATATCTGGCGCCACGGACGGGTCAGCGCGCTTCGCCAGGTCACGGCCTCGGCCCTGGCGATGACCGGGGTGCATGCGTTTCTGCTCCTCGGCGCCGGGGCATCGGGCCACGCCCACGATGGCGCTGCTGCCTCCGCCCCCGCGGCGGCGGCAGTGGCCCACTCCGGGCCAGATGCGCTGCTGGCGGTTATCGCACTGGAAGTGACGACGGCGTTGATCGCCGCGACGCTCCTGGCCCGGCTCCGGGTCCAGCCCGGCGGCTGATACGCGGCTGGATCGCGTCAGTCGGTGAACAGCCCGGCCAGGTCCTCGGCCGTGAGCGCTCCGCCGGAGAGGGCGTCGCCCTCCATGACGTCCGCAAACAGCTGGGACTTCCTGGCCTTGAGCGCCATCACCTTTTCCTCGATGGTGTCCTTGGCGACCAGCCGGTAGACCATCACGTTGCGGGCCTGGCCGATCCGGTGCGTGCGGTCCACGGCCTGCGCCTCGGAGGCCGGGTTCCACCACGGGTCCAGCAGGAACACATAGTC
>DATITT010000259.1:0-7423 GCA_035467435.1 Arthrobacter sp.
CTCCAGGTTCGGCGCTTGTTCGAGCATGCAGCGCCTCTTTTTCGTAAACTTCACTTCATCAGGAAATTAGAAACCGGGTCTATTTGTTCGGTCCCGCTAAACTTTAAGCACTTGTTATGCCCTACGTAGACACAGCTTCCACCGTAGACGCCTCGCGGGCGTTTCCGCTGGGAATCAGCGTTCCGAGCACCGGTTCGCCGGCAACGGACGATCCTCGGAGTGCCTTCGCGAATGTGGCCGTCTACGCGCCCGGCGTCGCCACCCTGGAAATCGCCTTCCAGCCGCCCGGCGGCACCTGGCAACTGAAGACCCTGCCGAACGTGACCGACGGCGTGCACCACGGCATCGTCGAAGGCATCCCGGCTGGTTCGCGCTACGGATTCCGGGCCACTCCCGATCACGAGGCGCTCCCGTTGTCCATGCCCGCGACGGATTTCGACGCCGGCGGCGTGCAGCCGCTGCTGCTGGACCCCTATGGCCGGGCCGTGGACGAGCGCGAGGACTTCATCACGAGCGTCCGGATGGACAGCGACTTCGACTGGGGCAATGACCGCGGTCCCGGGACTCCGTGGCGCAACACCATCATCTACGAGGCGCACGTCCGGGGCCAGACCAAGCTCCACCCCGACGTCCCCCAACACCTCCAGGGCACCTACGCAGGGCTGGCGCACCCGGCCATGATCGAGCACCTGATCGCGCTGGGGATCACCGCCGTCCAGCTCCTTCCGGTGCACTTCCACGTGGACGAACCGCACCTGCAAAACCTCGGCATGACGAACTACTGGGGCTACAACACGGCAGCGTTCTTCGCCCCGCACCCCGGCTACGCCACCCAGGCGGCGCAGGCCGCGGGCGCGCAGGCCGTCCAGGACGAGTTCAAGGGCATGGTCAAGCTGCTGCATGCCGCCGGCCTTGAGGTCATCCTCGACGTCGTCTACAACCACACGGCGGAGGGCGGCAGGGACGGCCGGATCCTCAGCTTCCGCGGCCTGGGTGAGATGGCCTACTACCGCAATGACGGCCACGGCAGGTACGTGGACACCACCGGCTGCGGCAACACCCTGAACTTCGGCGAGCCCCGTGTGGTGCAGCTTGTGCTGGATTCCCTCCGTTACTGGGTGACCGAGTTCCACATCGACGGCTTCCGCTTTGACCTCGCGGTGACCCTGGCGCGCAACGCCGCCAACGAGTTCGATCCCCGGCACCCGTTCCTCGTCGCGGTCGGGGCCGACCCGGTGCTGTCCGCCACCAAGCTCATCGCCGAGCCTTGGGACATCGGCTACGGCGGCTGGCAGACCGGCCGGTTCCCGCCCGGCTGGGTGGACTGGAACGACCACTTCCGTGACGCCGTCCGGAGCTTCTGGCTCGCCGACCGTGCCGCGATCGACGCCGGCGGGCAGGGCGGCTCGGTGGCCCGGCTCGCGGACGCGCTCTCGGGTTCGGCGAGCCTTTTCGAACCGTCCGGCCGCTCCCGGCTCGCCTCGGTGAACCTCGTGACCGCCCATGACGGCTTCACCCTGGCCGACCTCGTGGCCTACGACCGCAAGCACAACGAGGCCAACGGTGAACAGAACCGGGACGGCCACGGGGACAACCGCAGCTACAACCACGGCTTCGAAGGCCGCACGGAGGACGAGGACATCCTCGCCCGGCGGGAGCAGTCCAGCCGCAACCTGATGGCCTCGCTCATGATTTCCCAGGGTGTGCCCATGATCACCGCCGGCGACGAGATTGCCCGCACCCAGCAGGGCAACAACAACGCCTACTGCCAGGACAACCCCATCACCTGGATCGACTGGACCAGCACTCCCGAGTCCCACTCGATGCTGCGTACCACTAAGCGGGTGATCCGGCTTCGCAAGGAATTCCTGGCCGGGCAGCCGCACGATTACCCGACCCGCGAAAATCAGTCGTACTTCCACTGGTTCGACGAGCGCGGCGAGCCGATGGCCGGGGAGCGCTGGCAGGATCCGGGGCACCGGGTGGTGCAGCTGCTTCTTGGGTCCGACGACGGCCACGTGGACGGACTTGTGGTGGTCAACGGCGGCGCCAAGGACGTCAAGGTCACGCTGCCGCTGCTCAGCAACGAGGACGGCACCGGCAACCGGCTCTTCGAGCTGCGCCTGACCACTTCCGGGCTCCACGACCGGCGCCAGGGCGTCCGGGTCGCTTCGGGGGAGCGGGACGTCGTGCAGGCCAATTCCATCAACATCTACCGCACCTAGCCCGGCCCCCGATCCGGGCATAAGGAAACTACGAATGAAGGTCCAGCGGCTGACGGCCCTGCTTGCCCTGCTGGTCGGGCTCGTGGTGCTGGCCTTTGTCCTGACCGGGGCCCCGGAGACCGGAACTTCCCCGTCCGGGGCCGGCACCACGAGCGCCGGCGCGCCGGCCATACCGGCCGCACCGGCCGCGACGCCGGCACCCGCCAACCCGTCCGGGCTGCCGGAGGTGAAGGCCTCGGAGCTTCCCGCCGAGGCGCGCCAGACATTGGCGCTGATCGCCAGGGGAGGCCCGTACCCCTACGCCCGCGACGGCGTCACGTTCGGCAATTTCGAGCGCATTCTTCCGCGAAAATCCTCCGGCTACTACAAGGAATACACGGTCAGGACCCCGGGTGAATCCGACCGCGGAGCCCGCCGGATCGTGGCCGGACAGGCCGGTGAAAAGTACTACACCCCGGACCATTACAACTCGTTCACATTCATCATTGAAGGCAGGTAGGGAACCCATGAAGATTTACTCCGCAGACACCTGGACCATCGAGGAACTCCAGGCACTGGTAGCCGACGCCGGCCGGCGCGCCGTGCTGATTCCCGCCGCCGACACCAAACGGACCGTCCTCGAGACGTTCGCGGAGACCCTGGACTTCCCGGCGGACTACGGCGTGAACCTGGACGCGCTTAACGACTCCCTGCACGACTTCGCCGATGCCGTCTCCGACGACGGCCAGGCCCCGATCACCTTCATCTGGGAGGTCCCGGCCGCCTTCCGCTCGGACCGTTCCTTCGGCGTCATCTGCGAAATCCTGCAGGACGCCGAACGCTACGCCGGCAGGAACCTGGCCGTCATCGCCGTCTGCCTCTAGGCACGCACGAAACAACAGCGCCGCATCCCGGGGACCCGGTGTGCGGCGCTGTTGTCAGTCGTTCAGGGAGTCGGCCAGCGGCTCAGGCGTTGACGATCAGGCCCAGTTCGGCCTTGGACGCAAGGGCCTCGTGCTTCGGGAGCACGCGGACCGTGTAGCCAAAGGAACCGGACCGGTCTATCACGACGGTTCCGCTGAAAAGGTGCCGGCCCCTGCCGAGGTCTTCAGCCGCCTTCAGCTCCGCCACCGTGACGTCGGCCAGTTCGTCGCTGTCCTCCGCTTTACCGTAGGCGACCTCGACGGACACATCGTCCGGGGTGAGCTCGTGCAGGGCCACGTAGGCGTTGACCTGGAGGATGTCGCCGATCTGCGGGTCCTCCGAGACGCCCACCGAGTCCACGTGCTCCACCTGGATCTGCGGCCAGGCAGCCCGGACCTGGGAGGTCCAGGCCGCGAGAGCCTTGGCCTCGGCAAATTTGTGCGCTCCGGCCCGGCGGCCGGCGACGGCGGCCGGCCGGTACAGGACGTTGACGTAGTCCTTGAGCATGCGCTCGGCGGAGACTGCCGGGCCCAGATGGGACATGGTGTGCTTGATCATCGATACCCAGTGTGTGGGGACCGACTGCGGTCCGGGCTGCGAGGGCCCGGCGGCGCCGGCGCTGTCGGAGACCGTGAGCCCGTAGAAGCGGGGGGCCACCTGCGTCTCGAGCAGTTCGTACAGTGCCGCCGCCTCGATGTCGTCGCGTTCATCGGGGGACGCGTCGTTGTTGGCGGTCGGAATCGCCCAGCCGTTCTCGCCGTCGTACATCTCGTCCCACCAGCCGTCCAGGACCGAGAGGTTCAGCGAGCCGTTCAGGGCGGCCTTCATGCCGGAGGTGCCGCACGCCTCGAGCGGGCGCAGCGGGTTGTTCAGCCACACATCGCACCCCGGGAACAGGGTCCGGGCCATGGCGATGTCGTAGTTGGGCAGGAAGGCGATCCGGTGCCGCACCGACGGGTCGTCGGTGACCCGGACGAGGTCCTGGATCATCTTCTTGCCCGCGTCATCGGCCGGGTGCGACTTGCCGGCAATAACCAGCTGGATCGGGTGCGTCTTGTGCAGCAGCAGGGCCTTGAGCCGCTCGGGCTCGCGCAGCATCAGCGTGAGCCGCTTGTAGGTCGGCACACGCCGGGCGAAGCCGATGGTCAGGACGTCCGGGTCCAGCACGGAATCCGTCCACGCCAGCTCGGCGTCGGCCGCCCCGCGCTTCTTCCAGGAGGCCCTCAGGCGGCGCCGGACGTCCTCCACGAGCGAGACCCGCATCTCGCGGCGGAGGGCCCAGACGTCCTCGTCGCTGACGTTGTAGGTGAGGTCCCAGCGGCCCTGCGCTTCGGCCTCGGCGCCGAACTGGTTCCGCGCCAGCGCGGACACCCGCGGGTCCACCCAGGTGGGCACGTGCACACCGTTGGTGACCGAGGTGATGGGCACCTCGGAGTGGTCGAATCCCGGCCACAGCGCGGAGAACATGCCGCGGGACACAACGCCGTGCAGCTTGGCCACGCCGTTGGCACGCTGCGCCAGGCGCAGGCCCATAACGGCCATGTTGAACACGAACGGGTTGCCGTCCGTGTAGTCCTCGCGGCCCAGGTTCAGGATCTTGGCCACCGGCACATCGGGAGCCAGGCCGGCGTCGAAGAAGTGCTGGATCTGCGAGACCTCGAAGCGGTCGATGCCTGCAGGAACCGGGGTGTGCGTGGTGAACACGGTGGAGGCGCGTCCGGCAGTCAACGCCTCGTCCCAGCTCAGCGGGTCCGCGGCGGACATCATCTCCTGGATCCGCTCCACTCCCAGGAAGCCTGCATGGCCCTCGTTGGTGTGGAACACTTCCGGTGCGGGGCTGCCGGTGAGCTTCTGGAAGGCGCGCAGCGCCTTGACCCCGCCCATGCCCAGCAGGAGTTCCTGCTGGAGCCGGTGGTCGCCGCCACCGCCGTACAGGCGGTCGGTGATGCCGCGGGCGGCTTCGTCGTTGCCCGGAACGTTGGAGTCCAACAGCAGGAGCGGGACGCGCCCGACGTCGGCACGCCAGACGTGCGCCAGCAGCCGGCGGCCGTTGGGGAGCGGCAGAGAGATCTGGACGGGCTTGCCGTTGCCGTCAGGGGCGGCCTCGCGCAGCAGGGTCAGCGGCAGCCCGTCGGGATCCAGGACCGGATAGGTTTCCTGCTGCCACGCGTCGCGGGACAGTGACTGCATGAAATAGCCGGCCTGGTACAGCAGGCCAACGCCGATCAGCGGCACCCCCAGGTCCGAGGCCGCCTTCAGGTGGTCGCCGGCGAGGATGCCGAGACCACCGGAGTACTGCGGCAGCACTTCGGTGATGCCGAACTCGGGGGAGAAGTAGGCGATGCAGGCCGGTGCACCGTCGCCGAGGCTCTGGTACCACCGGGGCTGGTCGAGGTACCGGTCGAGGTCCTCGGCCGCCGCGTGGACCCGGCGCACCACGTCCAGATCCGCGGCGAGGCGCTGCAGTTCCTCCCGGCTGACCAGGCCGAGGAACGACACAGGATCGTGGTCGCTCTCGGCCCAGATCTTCGGGTTCAGGCCCTCGAAAAGCTCCCGTGTGGGCCGGTGCCAGGACCACCTAAGGTTGGTAGCCAGCCGGGCCAGCGGCCGGATCGACTCGGGGAGAACGGTTCGGACGGTAAATCTGCGGATTGCCTTCACCTGCGAAACACTAACCGACAAGTCGGAGGCTCGGAACCGCTTTAAGTTTCTTTTGCATAAATGACGGTCCGCCTCAAGGAAAACCCCGGAAAAAGTGAGCAGGCTTAGCAATCTGGCCGATTTGTCGATAACGTCGAGGCTGTGACGACTAACTCGCGAACCAGTGCCGTGTCCAAGCAAAAGCCGAAGGCCCTGATGACGGAGGGCCTTAACTTTGGCCGTTTTCCGATCACCGCCGTGCAGCCTGTGGTCGAAGGCGGTAAATTCCCGGCCAAGGCCGTGGTGGGAGAGACCCTGGTGGTGGGTGCCACCGCTTTCCGGGAGGGCCACGACCGGCTCGGCGTCAGCGCCGTCCTGCTCGACCCCCGGGGAAAGGAACGCCAGCGCGTCCGCCTCGCCACGCCCCGGGGCCCAAGAGGCCAGGGCACCGACCGCTGGGAAGGGCTCCTGACCCCGTCCGGCACCGGCACGTGGTCCTTTGTGATCGAGGCCTGGCATGACAGCTATGGCACCTGGCACCACAACGCCGAGGTCAAGGTCGAAGCCGGAATCGACGTCGAGCTGATGCTCGCCGAGGGCGCCGCGCTGCTCTCCGTAGCTGCCGAGGATTCCGCCCGCCCCTCCGCCGACCGGCGGACCCTGCGAATGGCCGTCGTCGGGCTCAACGACGCCGGCAAGACCGCCGAGGAACGGCTCGCCGCCGGATTCAGCCACGAAGTAGCTGACGTCATCGAACGCCAGCCGATCCGCGAACAGGTCACGGTCTCCGAGGCATACCCCCTGCTGGTGGAGCGCGAGCTCGCCGGCCGGGGCGCCTGGTACGAGTTCTTTCCCCGGTCCGAGGGCGCCGTCCGCAACCACGAAACCGGCGAGTGGACCTCCGGCACCTTCCGCACCGCGGCCCAGCGCCTCGACGCCGTCGCAGCCATGGGCTTCGACATCATCTACATGCCGCCGATCCACCCGATCGGCATCCAGCACCGCAAGGGCCCGAACAACACCCTGCTCGCCGGACCGCACGATCCCGGCTCCCCCTGGGCCATCGGGGCGAAGGAGGGCGGCCACGACGCCATCCACCCGGATCTGGGCACCTTTGAGGACTTTGATGCTTTTGTGGCGCGGGCCGGGGAGCTGGGGCTTGAAGTTGCCCTGGACCTTGCCCTGCAGGCCGCCCCGGACCACCCCTGGGTCGAAAGCCACCCCGAGTGGTTCACCACCCGCGTTGACGGCAGCATCGCCTACGCGGAGAACCCGCCGAAGAAGTACCAGGACATTTTCCCGCTCAACTTCGACAACGATCCCGCGGGCCTGTCCAATGAGATCCTGCGCATTGTCTTCCTCTGGGTGAGCCACGGCGTCAAGATCTTCCGCGTCGACAACCCGCACACCAAGCCGGTGTGGTTCTGGGAGTGGCTGATCGCCAAGGTCAACAAGAAGCACCCCGACGTCGTTTTCCTCGCCGAGGCCTTCACCCGCCCGGCCATGATGCACGCACTGGGCCGCGCCGGCTTCCAGCAGTCCTACACGTACTTCACCTGGCGGAACACCAAGGAGGAGCTGGAGGAATACTTCCAGGAGGTCAGCCACGAGTCCCCTGCCTACTTCCGCCCGAACTTCTTCGTCAACACCCCGGA
>DATITT010000260.1:0-2397 GCA_035467435.1 Arthrobacter sp.
GCTGGTGGACCAGCCCGGGCTGAGCGCGGAGACCGTCGCCCGGGTGCTGGCGTCCCACCGGCCGGACCGGGTGACGGCGGCCGCCTACCGTGGACCGGACGGGACACTGCGGCGGGGACATCCGCTGCTCCTGGACGCCAGCCTCCGCGCTGAAGCCACGGAAACGGCAACGGGCGACGCCGGGGCACGCTTCTTCCTCCAGGCCCACCCGGAGCTGATCGACCTCGTGGACTGCAGCGACCTCTTCGGCGGCGAGGACCTCGACTCCCCCAACCAGCTGCACCTCCTCGACTAGGGCAGGAGCTCCTGCAGACCGAGTTTGAAACCGGACCGGCCGCCGTGGGCGGGATGCCTGATTTTCGGCACGTCCAGTCCGCTGCGCTGCAGGCTGCGGTGCGCCACGTTGCCCACGGCCACCACCGTTTCGATCGGAAACTCCTCGGTCAGCGCCTGCCACAACGGGGTTCCCATTGCCGCCTCGGAGGCCGTTGGAGTGCGGTTGGACAGCGGCCGCCCGATCACGTGGGTATGCCACGGGCAGGCGCTCCAGAGCAGGGGCAGGAATTCCAGCTCGGCCAGCACCTCCCACATCACCGTGGCCGTCGGTTCCGCCGCAACACCGGCGGCCTCTGCCGGCAGCACGTAGCCCTTTCCGGGCCCGAACAGCCCGAATCCGTTGGCCGGACCCTCGAACATCGTGCGGTTGGTGAACGGAACCCCGGTGATTCTCATGCCCCTGAAGCCGGGGGCTTCACCCACCAGCAGCACCCTCGGGGAGCGGTCCAGCATTTCCCGCAAGTAAATCTCCAGGTTCCGCCGGCGCTGGGCATTTCCCGGCACGGTGTAATCAAAGAAATTGTTGCACCCCGGCCCTGTTGCCACGGCCGCGAGCCGGTCAATGAAGCCCTCGATGGAGGATGAAGTCATTCCAGGCCCGTTCCGTTGGCAGATCGTCGGATACTCAGACTATCCGGGCCGCTCCGCCGCTTACACCGGCTGCAGGGCGTCCTAGCATGGGGGCATGACGGACATGACCATCTTCACGGTGGGGCACTCCACTCACCCCATCGACGAGTTCATCGGCATCCTGAAGGCCCACGGCGTCAAGAAGCTCATCGATGTCCGCACCGTCCCGAAATCGCGGCACAATCCGCAGTTCAACGAGGACGCACTCGCGGCGAGCGTGCGTGCCAGCGGGATCACCTACCGCCGGATGGAATCCCTCGGCGGCCTGCGGCACGCCCGGAAAGACAGTCCCAACGGCGCCTGGCGAAACGCGTCATTCCGGGGGTACGCGGACTACATGCAGACCGAGGAATTTTCCACCGCCATCGGCCAGCTGCTGGACCGCGGGCGGACCAACGATGCGGCGATCATGTGCGCGGAGGCCGTCCCGTGGCGCTGCCACCGCTCGCTGATCGGTGACGCGCTCCTGGTCCGCAATGTCCGGGTCCTGGACATCATGACGGAAAAGTCCGCGAAGCCCCACACCCTGACCTCCTTCGCGCGCGTCGAGGGAGAGCGGGTCTGGTATCCGGCGGGCTAACGGCCGGTACGCCAACTACAACGCGGGGTCAGATGCGGCCCATGAAACCCGCCACCATGGACCATAGCTGACCCCGCGTTGGTTTTATGAGGCGGCTACCAGCGCGGGTGGATCGATCCGCGGAAGTACTTGTCATAGATTTCCCGGACGCCGACGTCGAACGTTGCGTCGATGCCGCTGACCTCCGCCGCTTCGGCGTTGGCGCGGGCCTGGTCCACGTTCCGCGCGCCGGGGATCACCGTGCTGACGCCATCCTGCGCCGCGATCCAGGCGATGGCCGCCTGGGCGGTGGTGACGCCGTCGGGCACCAGGTCCTCGAACTCGGCCACCGCCTGGAGGCCCTGCCCGAAGTCCACGCCGGAGAAGGTCTCCCCGACGTCGAACGCCGAGCCGGTGCGGTTGTAGTTCCGGTGGTCGTCCGCCGCGAAGGACGTGTCCGCGGTGTACTTGCCCGAGAGCAGCCCCGAGGCGAGCGGCACGCGCGCGATGATGCCGACGCCGGCGGCCTCCGCCGCGGGCAGCACCTGGTCCAGCGGCTTGAGCCGGAAGGCATTGAGGATGATCTGCACGGTGGACGTGCCCTCGTGCCGGATGGCCTCGAGGGCCTCGTCGGTCCGCTCCACGCTGACGCCGTAGTTCCGGATGGCCCCCTCGGCGACCAGGGTGTCCAGCGCGTCGTAGACTTCGGCGTTGCTGTACACGGCGGTGGGCGGGCAGTGCAGCTGGACCAGGTCGAGCTGCTCCGTGCCCAGGTTGCGGCGTGACCGGTCCGTCCACTCGCGGAAGTTGGCGAGGTTGTAGTTCTCCGGCCGCTGCTCCACCCGGCGGCCCATCTTGGTGGCCACCGTGAT
>DATITT010000261.1:0-4366 GCA_035467435.1 Arthrobacter sp.
GTCGTCTTCGTTGGTGAGGAGGTCCTGGTCCTCTTCGTCGAAGTCGTCCTCGTCGAGCTCCACATCCTGCGGAGTATCGCTCTTGTAGGGGTCGGCGTCGCCAGCGTGCTTGGCGCTGGCAGCCAGTGCGGCCACCTCGGCGTCGCGCTTCTTCGCGGCCCGGAGGAGTTCCTCCAGATTGGAGGCGTTGACCGGGATCTGGTCCGCCACGAACTCCAGAGTCGGGGTCAGCCGGACGGTGACGTTGCGGCCAACCTCCTGACGCAGCACTCCCTTGGCCTTCTCCAGTCCCTTGGCAGCCTCAGCCTGGGCCAGCTCGTCACCGAACACAGTGTAATAGATCGTGGCATGCTGCAGATCGTTGGTCACCCGCGCATCAGTGACAGTGACGCCCTCAAGCCGGGGATCCTTAACCCTCCGGCCCAGGGCCTCAGCAACAACAACCCTAATCCGCTGCGCCAACTTGGCAGCCCGTGCGGGATCAGCCATTTCCACTCCTAAAAATTTGGATGTACGACGGCGCGATGGCGGCGTACGTACACACTTCTGGTTTGTTGCCACGCGCCTAAGGCAAGCCTACGACGGCCGCCCGTTGGATTCTTCCGGCGGCCTGGGAGTGGCATCGGGCCTTCCGGAGCCGGACGGTTTTCGATCGCAGATCGAAAACCGTCCGGCGAAGGGGCGGGGCCGCCGGAAGAATCCAACGGCCCCGCACCTGTAACGCTAAACCGACTTAGACACGCGGCTTTTCGCGCATCTCGAAGGTCTCAATGGTGTCACCCTCGTTGATGTCGTTGAACGAGCCAAGACCGATACCACACTCGAAGTCCGTGCGGACCTCGGTGGCGTCGTCCTTGAAGCGCTTGAGCGTCTCAACCGTGAGGTTGTCACCGATGACCTTGCCGTCGCGGCTGACACGGGCCTTCGCGTTGCGTCGGATAACACCCGAGCGGACGATCGAGCCTGCAATGTTGCCGAACTTGGAGGAACGGAACACTTCGCGGACCTCGGCGGTGCCAAGCTGGACCTCTTCGTACTCCGGCTTGAGCATGCCCTTGAGGGCTGCCTCAATGTCATCAATTGCTGCGTAGATGACGGAGTAGAAGCGCATGTCCACGCCTTCGCGGTCTGCCAGTTCGGCAACACGCTCGGCGGGCTTGACGTTGAAGCCGATGATGACGGCGCTGTCGACCGTAGCCAGGTTGACGTCGTTCTGCGTGATCGCACCGACACCGCGGTGGATAACGCGGAGCTGGACGCCCTCGCCGACATCGATCTTGAGCAGCGCGTCTTCGAGGGCTTCCACGGCACCGGACACGTCACCCTTGAGGATGAGGTTGAGGGTGTCGATCTTGCCATCGGCGACGGCCTGGTCGAAGTCTTCCAGGCTGATGCGCTTGCGGCGCTTGGCCAGGGCGGCGTTACGGTCCGCAGCTTCACGCTTCTCGGCGATCTGGCGGGCGGTGCGCTCGTCAGCGGTCACGAAGAAGGTGTCGCCGGCGCGCGGGACGTTGGACAGACCCAGGACCTGAACGGGGCGGGACGGGCCGGCCTCGGTCAGGGCACTGCCGTCGTCGTCGAACATCGCACGGACGCGGCCGTGGGCCGTGCCTGCCACGATGGTGTCGCCGATGTGCAGGGTGCCGGACTGAACCAGGACGGTAGCGACCGCGCCGCGGCCCTTGTCCAGGTTGGCTTCAATCGCGATACCGCGGGCGTCCTTGTTCGGGTTGGCGCGCATGTCCAGGGCTGCGTCTGCGGTGAGCAGGACGGCCTCGAGCAGCTCGTCGATCTTCAGGTTCTGGCGGGCAGAAACCTCCACGAACATGGTGTCGCCACCGTACTCTTCCGGAACCAGTCCGTACTCGGTCAGCTGGCCGCGGACCTTTTCCGGGTTGGCGCCTTCCTTGTCGATCTTGTTCACGGCCACGACGATCGGCACGTTGGCCGCCTGGGCGTGGTTGAGGGCTTCAACGGTCTGCGGCATCACGCCGTCGTCCGCTGCGACCACCAGGATGGCGATGTCGGTGACCTTCGCACCACGGGCACGCATGGCGGTGAACGCCTCGTGGCCCGGAGTATCGATGAAGGTGATCTTGCGATCGATACCTTCGTGAGCGTGCGTGACCTGGTAAGCACCGATGTGCTGCGTGATGCCGCCGTGCTCGCCCGCCATAACGTCGGACTTGCGGATGGCATCGAGCAGGCGGGTCTTACCGTGGTCAACGTGACCCATGACGGTGACAACCGGAGGACGTGCCTCGAGTTCCTCATCGCCTTCGGCTTCCAGCTCGGCGTCGAAGTCGATGTCGAAGCCGGAGAGCAGGTCGCGCTCCTCGTCCTCCGGGGATACGACCTGGAGCTTGTAGCCAAGCTCCTCGCCCAGCAGGGCGAAGGTCTCTTCATCCAGCGACTGCGTGGCGGTAGCCATTTCGCCGAGGTGGAAGAGCACGGTCACCAGTGCGGCGGGGTTCGCCTCAATCTTGTCGGCAAAGTCCGTGATGGACGAGCCACGGCGAAGCCGGACTACGGTGTTGCCGTCGCCGCGGGGCACGCTGACGCCGCCCAGCGACGGGGCACTCATCTGCTCGAGTTCCTGGCGCTTGGCACGCTTCGACTTGCGCTGCTTGCCACGGCCTGCGCCGCCCTTACCGAAAGCACCCTGGGTGCCACCGCGACCGCGGCCACCCTTGCCGAAGCCACCGCCGGCCGGAGCGCCGCCACCGGCACCGGGAGCACCGGTACCTGGAGCGCCACCCGGACGGCCCGGACCACGGGCTCCGCCGCCGGGACGGCCTGCACCAGCGGGTGCGGGACGTTCGGTGCGGTTCGGCATCATGCCGGGAGTCGGACGGTTTCCGCCGGCCCCTGCCGGACGGCCAGCGCCGGCTGCGCCGGCCGGACGCGGTGCGCCCGGACGTGCACCCGGAGCGCCGCCGGTGCGGGGAGCACCCGGACGGGGACCACCCGCGCCTGCTGCGGGACGGGGACCGCCGGGGCGTTCGCCCTCGGTGCGGCTTCCGCCCGGACGCGGCATGCCCTGGGCAGGAGCGAACGGGTTGTTACCCGGACGCGACGGACGTTCGTTGTCGCCGCCGCGGCCCCGGGGCATGCCCTGGGACGTAGCGAACGGGTTGTTGCCGGGACGGGGACCGCCCGGGCGGGGTGCCGAGCCACCCTGGCGTGCCGGAGCAGCCGGGGCTTCAGCCTTGGGTGCCGGACGTGCGCCGGGCTTGGCGCCCGTGGAGGGCGCAGCCGGAGCCTGGGCGGCGGGAGCTGCCGGGGCGGCCCGAGCCTCCGTCGGGGCTGCCGCGGCGGCAGTGGGTGCCGGAGCAGCCGCTGCCGGAGCCGGAGCTTCAGTCTTGGTTTCCGCAACCTTCGGGGCAGCCGGGGCCGGCGCGGGCGCCGGACGGGTTGCCGAGGGGCTGGCGGGTGCCTTGGGGGCTGACGCAGGCGCTTCGGACTTCGAAGCTGCTGCTGCGTCGGGGAACGCGTTGCGGAGTTTCCTCACAACGGGGGCCTCAATGGTGGAAGAGGCAGAGCGAACGAATTCGCCCAGTTCCTGCAGTTTGGTTACTGCATCTTTGGAAGTAATACCGAGCTCTTTAGCAAGCTCATGTACGCGGACCTTGGCCACATTTCTCCTGTCTCGGTCCGCACCGAGCCAGGCACGAACCGTCTACTTCTTAATGCGGACCTCCGCCGCGAGTGCAGCTGAAAGGTCCATTGCAGAGCGCAACAAAGTTGTCATCGTTGCGCACTCATCGCTGGGAACTCATCGGGTTTCCATCAGTTTTCTGACCCGCTTTCAGGTTGGACGGTTGTTGCTGCGGCCACCGGGGTGTCCACGGCTTGCGTGCCCGCCAGGATCCGGCGTTCGACGTCGGCTGTACCGGCAGCACCGTTGAGGGCGCGTCCGAACGCTCGACGTTTGACCGCCAGTGCCAGGCACTTTTCGCTGGGGTGCAGCCATGCACCCCGGCCAGCCATCCGGCGTCGTTCATCCACTACGACGGCGGATGAACCGCTGCCGTCGGCGACGAGCCGGAGTAGCTCCGACCGCGACCCCTTTTTCCGGCATCCGATGCAGGTACGCTGCGGCTGATTCTCGAGGTGTTGCACGTGTGCCACTTACGAGTATCTTCCTGCCAGTACATATCTGCCGGTCCCGGGCTTCCGGACCCGGTCAGGCCAAGGGTTGGAATCAACACCTTCGCCGGACGCAAAAACCGGACGCGTAAGGGACACGCGGACACCGGCCGTTAGGCGCGGTCATGTCTATTCTAGCCCCTCAACCGCCCGGGGCCCGAACTTGCGGGGACACGGGCGCTGACGGGCGGGCCGGAACTGTGGCCCGTGTGCTGTG
>DATITT010000262.1:0-1500 GCA_035467435.1 Arthrobacter sp.
GCCGAGCCCCTCCTGGCGGTCCTGGACCAGCTCAAGTCCTCCGGAAACTCGGTGTTCGTGGTGGAGCACAACATGGACGTCGTCCGCCGCGCCGACTGGCTGGTCGACGTCGGCCCGCGCGCCGGCGAGGGTGGCGGCGAAGTGCTCTACAGCGGCCCCGTCGCCGGGCTCGCTGAGGTGGACGAGTCCGTGACCCGGCCGTACCTGTTCCCGAACGGGTCAGGAAAAACGGACGGGTCGAAAATGGCGGCCGGCCCGCGTTCAGCGGCCGGCTCCGGAAAGGCGGACGACGGCGGTCCGTCCGCGGGCGGCGACCGCCGGGAAGCTGCCGGCTGGCTGGAGCTGCGCGACATCACCCGCCACAACCTGCGCGCACTCGACGCCGATTTCCCGCTCGGCGTGCTGACCGCTGTCACCGGGGTCTCCGGCTCCGGCAAGTCGACGCTGGTCAGCCAGGTGCTCGCCGAGGTCGTCGGCGCCCGGCTGCATCCGGAGGCGGACGCCGCGAAAGCCACCGCGGACCTGGAGTCAGCAGACACCGAGTCCGCCGGTCCGCTCAGCGTTGGCCCGGTCTCCGGACTGGACCAGCTGGACCGCCTGGTCAAGGTGGACCAGAAGCCGATCGGCCGCACCCCGCGCTCCAACCTCGCCACGTACACGGGCCTCTTCGACGCGGTCCGCAAGGAGTTCGCGGCCACCGACGAGGCCCGGGCCCGCGGTTTCGGCGCCGGCCGTTTCTCCTTCAACGTCGCGGGTGGCCGCTGCGAAACCTGCCAGGGCGAGGGCTTCGTCGCCGTCGAGCTGCTGTTCCTGCCCGGCAGCTACGGCCCCTGCCCGGAATGCCACGGCTCGCGCTACAACCCGGAAACCCTCGAGGTCACCTACCGCGGCAAGAACGTCGCGGAGGTCCTGGGCATGACAGTCAACGCCGCCGCGGAGTTCCTGGACGCGGTCCCTGCCGCCGCACGCAGCCTGCAGACCCTCCGCGAGGTGGGCCTGGGCTACCTCCGGCTCGGCCAGCCCGCCACCGAGCTCTCCGGCGGCGAAGCCCAGCGCATCAAGCTCGCCACGGAACTGCAGCGCGCCCAGCGCGGGCACTCGCTCTACCTGCTGGACGAGCCCACCACCGGACTGCACCCGGCCGACGTCGAACTCCTGATGGCCCAGCTGCACCGCCTGGTCGACGCCGGCAACACCGTGATCGTGGTGGAGCACGAAATGGACGTGGTGGCCGCCGCCGACTGGGTGATCGACCTTGGCCCGGCCGGCGGGGACGCCGGCGGCAAGATCATCGCGGTGGGGACGCCCGCCGTCGTCGCCCGCTCCAAAAAGAGCCGGACGGCGCCGTACCTGGCAGCGGTGCTCGGCGGCTGATCCGGGCGAGCATGGAAAAGTACTTGCCAGATGGGAAAGTACTTTCTATGCTGATGGGACGGTCCGCGAACAGGAGTCCCACCATGTCAGCCACAGACAGCACTGCCCCCTCCCCTCAAGAAGCCC
>DATITT010000263.1:0-11668 GCA_035467435.1 Arthrobacter sp.
GTCTCAGGCGTTGAAGAAGGCCTTCAGCGCATCGACCCGGTCCAGCCGCTCCCAGGTGAAGTCAGGATCCTCGCGGCCGAAGTGGCCGTGGGCCGCGGTCTTCGCGTAGATCGGGCGCTTGAGGTCGAGGGCATCGATGATGGCCCGGGGCCGCAGGTCGAAGATCTCGGCGATCGCGGCGCTGATCCGGGCCGGATCCACGGTCTCGGTGCCGAAGGTCTCCACGTAGGTTCCCACCGGGCGGGCCTGGCCGATCGCGTAGGCGATTTGGATTTCGGCGCGCTTCGCGAGACCGGCAGCCACCACGTTCTTGGCCACCCAGCGCATCGCATAGGCCGCCGAGCGGTCCACTTTGGAAGGATCCTTGCCGGAGAAGGCACCGCCGCCGTGGCGGGCCATGCCGCCGTAGGTGTCAACGATGATCTTGCGGCCGGTCAGGCCGGCGTCGCCGACCGGGCCGCCGATGACGAAGGCACCGGCCGGGTTCAGGATGTTCTTGGCCCGGGAGATGTCCAGGTTGGACAGCGCCATGACCGGGTCGACGACGTGGGCGGCGAGGTCGGCGCGGAGCTGGTCCAGGCTGGCGCCTTCGGCGTGCTGGCTGGAGATCACCACGGTCTCGACCGAGACGGGGCGGTCGCCCTCGTAGCCGACGGTGACCTGGGTCTTGCCGTCGGGGCGCAGGTACGCGAGTTCGCCGTTCTTGCGGACTTCGGTGAGCCGCTCGGAGAGGCGGTGCGCGAGCCAGATCGGTACCGGCATGTAGGAGGGGGTCTCGTCGCTGGCGTAGCCGAACATCAGGCCCTGGTCACCGGCACCCTGGAGGTCGTAGTCGTCCTCCTGGCGCCCCTCGCGGGCCTCGAGCGAATTGAAGACGCCGCCGGCGATGTCGTTGGACTGCTGGCCGATCGAGACGGACACACCGCAGCGGGCGCCGTCGAAACCGTTGGCCGAGGAGTCGTAGCCGATCCCCAGAATGGTTTCCCGGACGATCTGCGGGATTTCGACGTAGGCGTCGGTGGTGACCTCACCGGCGACGTGGACCAGCCCGGTGGTGGCCAGCGTCTCCACGGCAACCCGGGACTCGGGGTCCTTGGTCAGCAGGGCATCGAGGATCGCATCGCTGATCTGGTCGCAGATCTTATCGGGATGGCCTTCGGTCACCGACTCGGACGTGAAGAGCCGGAGCGAGGCGGGCGTGGACCCATGGAAGTCAGGGATGTGCAGCGGTAAAGTCACTCAACTACCTTACTGGTTGGAAAACGGACGTCCGGCGGCCTGTGTCCCCTTGCTAAGGAGACGCTGCTTGCGCCGGTTCAGGCGGGCGGGACAACCCGGCTCAGCTCGGCGCTGATGCGGTCAATCACGGCTGCCGCGACGTCGGATTTGGAACCCGACGCCTCCTGGGGTTCGGAGCCGGTACGGGAAAGGATGACTACGGAGTTGGTGTCCTCACCGAAGACCATGTCCTGACCCACGTGGTTGACCACCAGCAAGTCGCAGGCCTTGCGGCGCAGCTTGGCCGCGGCGTAGTCCAGGACGTCGCCATCCGAGTCGCCGGTCTCGGCCGCGAAGCCGACGATCAGCTGGTTGCGGGAGGCCGCATCCCTGACCTCGACGAGTTCGCGCAGGATGTCCGGGTTCCGGACCAGCGAGATGACAGGATCGTCGACGTCGTCGCGCTTCTTGATTTTCGTCCCGGACACATCCGCCGGACGGAAGTCCGCGACGGCTGCGGCCATGATGATGATGTCGGAGTCGGCGGCGGCGTGCAGCGCGGCCTTGCGGAGCTCCAGCGCGGTCTCGACCTTGACGACGTTCACACCAACCGGCGGCGGGACGTCCATATGGGCGGCCAGCAGCCGGACCCTGGCGCCGGCGTCGCGGGCGGCGGCGGCCAGCGCCACGCCCTGCTTGCCGGAGGAACGGTTACCGAGAAACCGGACGGGGTCCAGCGGTTCGCGGGTGCCGCCGGCGCTGACCGTAACGGTAAGCCCGGCCAGCGGGCCCCGCGGGGAAGACAGCACGGCATCCGACGCCGGCAGCGGCGCCGTCGCGGGCACCGCCGGCGCACCGGCCAGGGCCAGTGCCGCTTCGAAAATGGCCGCGGGTTCGGGCAGCCGGCCCGGTCCGGAGTCCGAGCCGGTCAGCCTTCCGGAGGCGGGCTCCAGCACGGTGACTCCCCGGCTGCGGAGCGTCTCCACATTGGCCTGGGTCGCCGGGTGCTGCCACATCTCGGTGTGCATGGCAGGGGCCATCAACACCGGGCAGCCGCCGGCCATCAGCAGGGTGTTGCTCAGGAGGTCGTTGGCCTGGCCGGTGGCAGCGCGTGCCAGCAGATCGGCGGTG
The DNA here is from genome assembly GCA_035467435.1 of Arthrobacter sp. GTDB lineage: Bacteria > Actinomycetota > Actinomycetes > Actinomycetales > Micrococcaceae > Arthrobacter. The sequence goes on from DATITT010000263.1 coordinate 2,350, forward strand.
GCAGGTGCCACCACGATCAGCTCGGCTTCGTGGCCAAGGCGGACGTGGTTGACCGTGTGCACCTCGTCGAAGACGCTGTTGCTGACCGGATGCCCGGACAGCGCTTCCCAGGTGGCGACGCCGACGAAGCGGGTCGCGGCCTCCGTGGGGATGACGGTGACGTCATGGCCGGCTTCAGTAAAAAGCCGGAGGAGCGACGCCACCTTATAGGCGGCTATCCCTCCCCCGACTCCGAGGACTATGCGCACGTGAGCTCCGCCTGCGGCTGCGTAATTACTCTGCAGGTTCGATCGGCGTGGAAACGAGTTTGCCTTCGTTGATCTCGCGCAGGGCGATGGAGAGCGACTTCTCGTTCAGCTTGGTGTCGACCAGCGGGCCGACGTACTCGAACAGGCCCTCATGCAGCTGGGCGTAGTACGCGTTGATCTGGCGTGCGCGCTTGGCGCCGAAAATCACCAGTCCGTACTTCGAGTCGGCGGCCTTCAGCAGCTCGTCGATCGGCGGGTTGATGATGCCTTCAAGGTTCGTGGACACGAATTCTCCAAATTCTAACGGGCCGATACGTCCCGGCGCCTAGCGTGGGTTCGGGGTCAGCCCCATGAGTGAAACAAGCTCGTCCGCTGCCCGTCGAACGTCATCATTGATGACGGTGTGGTCAAACTCCGGTTCAGCGGCAAGTTCTAGTTTAGCGGTTTCCAGCCTCTGCTGCTGTTCCTCCGCTGTTTCCGTGCCGCGGCCCACCAGGCGGCGGACCATTTCGTCCCAGCTCGGCGGCGCCAGGAAGACAAACTGGGCATCGGGTACGGCCTGCTTGACCTGCCGCGCACCCTGCAGGTCGATCTCCAGCAGGACCGAACGGCCGTCGGCAATCGCGGCGTCCACCGTGCTGCGCAGGGTGCCGTAGCGGTTGCGTCCGTGGACCACGGCCCACTCCAGGAGTTCGCCGTTCTCGACCAGGGATTCGAATTCTTCGGCTGACTTGAAGAAGTAATGCACGCCGTCGACTTCGCCGGGCCGTGGGGGCCTGGTGGTCGCCGAGACGGATAGCCAGACGCCGGGATAGTTGTCCCGGATGTAGGTGGACACGGTGCCTTTGCCAACAGCCGTCGGGCCGGCGAGGACTGTCAGTCCCGGTTTGTTGCTCACATATTCCTTCGGGCGGGGTTGAATCAGCCCGGCGGACCTGGCTGTTTGTCGTCTATAAAATCTACCAGCGCCCGGCGCTGGTGAATTCCCAGGCCCCGGACCCGGCGCGACGCCGCGATGCCGAGCTGTTCCATGATGGCCGCGGCACGCACCCGCCCGATGCCGGGCAGCGCCTCGAGCAGTTCCACGATCCTCATCCGGGCGATCGCATCATCGGTCTCTCCGGCGCTGAGCAAGTCCGCGATGCTCAACTCCCCGGCCTTGAGCCGGTCCTTGGCGGTCGCACGGGTGGTCCTGGCTGCGGCGGCCTTGCCCAGGGCATCGGCACGCTCCTGCGGAGTGAGGGGTCGCAAACTCACTGAATGCCTCCCTGCATTGTCGGACGGACCGCGCAAACGGCCCGTCCGGACGGGCCCAACTGCATCCCGGCCGGTACCGCGGACTTGTCCTGAACCTACCGTCTTGGCCAGGCAGAAATCAATGGACTTTTCCGGCGTACCGGCGCGGCGCCGGGAGCACCTAGGCCGCGCGCAGCTCCTCGAGGGTCCGCTGGGCGGCGTTCCGCAGGTCCTGGATCCCCGGGCCGGCGCCGAGGATGTCACGGCTGGACGTTCCGAGCACCTGGCCGTAGGCGCTGCCGAAGGTGCGGCGCAAATCCGCGGCCGTCGCGCCCTGGGCCCCGAGGCCCGGGGCCAGGATCGGGCCGCGCACCGCGGCGAGGTCCAGGTCCAGGTCCGTCAGCGCGGAGCCGACAGTCGCGCCGACGACGAGTCCGGTTGAACCCAGCTCCCCCGCGTACCGCCGGTTCTCCGCGGCTGCGGCCCGGACGATCCGGCGGGCCACCGAGTCGGCGCCGCCGACGTGCTGGACGGACGCACCCTCCGGGTTGGACGTCAGCGCGAGGACAAAGACGCCGCGGCCGGTCTGCGCCGCGAGGTCCAGGGCCGGCCGGAGCGATTCGAAGCCCAGGTACGGGCTCAGCGTGACCGAGTCTGCGGCCAGGGCGGAGCCGTCCCGCAGCCAGGCGTCGGCGTAGGCGGCCATGGTGGATCCAATGTCGCCGCGCTTGGCGTCGGCGATGGTCAGCACGGAGGCGTCCGCCGCCGCGGCAAGGGTGCGCTCCAGCACGGCCATGCCCGCGGAGCCGTGCCGCTCGTACAAAGCCACCTGCGGTTTGACCGCCGCAGCGAGCGAGGCCACCGCGTCCAGGACGGTGAGCGAGAAGCGCTCCAGCCCGGCGACGTCGTCGTTCAGTCCCCAGCTGTGGAGCAGCGCCGGGTGCGGGTCGATCCCGACGCACAACGGACCGCGGTCCGCCATGGCCCGGCCCAGCCGGGAGCCGAAGGACTCCCGGCCGGCCGTGTCGGCGGCGGCCCCGGGCATGCCGTCAGCCGGCATTCTGCGCCACCTTTTCCTGCGCGACCCGTTCGTGCGAGGCGAACAGCGCAGCGGCGTGCTCCTGCAGGCTCGTGACCGACCATTCGTAGGTGCGCAGCGCCTCGATGGCCTGGACGGCGGCGTTGAACTCGGCCACCGTCGTGATGCAGGGGATGCCGATCGACGTCGCTGCGGCCCGCAGCTCGTAGCCGTCGCTGCGTGCCTCGCCGCCCGAGGGGGTGTTGAAGACCATGTCGATTTCCCCGGCGATGACGAGGTCGGCGATGGTGCCCTCGCCTTCGGCGCTGTTACCCTCGGCTACCTTCCGGACCGGGGTGGCCTGGATGCCGTTGCGGCGCAGCACATCGGCGGTGCCGCCGGTGGAGACGATCTCGAAGCCGAGGTCGACGAGCCGCTTGACTCCCATGATGACCGAGCGCTTGTCCCGGTTGGCCACGGAAACGAAGATCTTGCCCTCCGTGGGCAGCGCGTTGTTGGCGGCGGCCTGGCTCTTGGCGAAGGCGGTGTCGAAGTGCTTGTCGATGCCCATGACCTCGCCGGTGGAGCGCATTTCCGGCCCGAGCAGCGAATCCACCACCTTGCCCTCCGGGGTGCGGAAGCGGCTGAAAGGCAGCACGGCTTCCTTGACCGAGACCGGGGCGTCCAGCGGCAGCGTGGAGCCGTCGCCGGTTTCCGGCAGCATCTTGTAGGCCGTGCGGAGCTGGTTGACGGTAACGCCGGTGCCGATCAGGGCAGCCGCCTTGGCCATCTGCACGCCGGTCGCCTTGGAGACGAACGGCACGGTGCGGGAGGCCCGCGGGTTGGCTTCCAGGACGTAGAGCACGTCGGAGGCCAGGGCGAACTGGATGTTGATCAGGCCGCGGACACCCACGCCCTCGGCGATCGCCAAGGTCGCGGCGCGGACCCGCTCCAGCACATTGTTGCCCAGGGTGATGGGCGGCAGCACGCACGCCGAGTCGCCGGAGTGGATGCCGGCTTCCTCGATGTGCTCCATGATGCCGCCGAGGTACATCTCGGTGCCGTCGTAGAGGGCGTCGACGTCGATTTCGACGGCGTCCTCGAGGAAGCGGTCGATCAGCACCGGGTGCTCGGTGGTGATCTCGGTGGCGTTGGCGATGTAGCGCGAGAGGTTGGGCTCGTCGTAGACAATCTCCATGCCGCGGCCGCCGAGCACGTAGGACGGCCGGACCAGGACCGGGTAGCCGATCTCGTCGGCGATCTTCTTGGCGTCCTCGAACGACACGGCGGTGCCGTTCTTCGGCGAGATGAGCCCGGCCTTGTCGAGCACCCGGGAGAAGGCGCCGCGGTGCTCGGCGAGGTCGATCGCTTCCGGGGAGGTGCCGAGGATCGGCACGCCGGCGTCGGCGAGCTGCTGGGCGAGCTTGAGCGGGGTCTGGCCGCCGAGCTGGACGAAGACACCCATCACGCCGCCGGTGCGTTCCTCGGCCGCGATGACCTCGAGCACGTCCTCCAGCGTCAGTGGCTCGAAGTACAGCCGGGTGGAGACGTCGTAGTCGGTGGAGACGGTTTCGGGGTTGCAGTTAACCATCACGGTCTCGTAGCCGGCCTTGCGCAGCGCCATCGAGGCATGCACGCAGGAGTAGTCGAACTCGATGCCCTGGCCGATCCGGTTCGGGCCGGACCCGAGGATGATGATGGACGGCTTGGCGTGCAGGGCCACCTCGTCCTCCTCGTCGTAGGAGGAGTAGTGGTACGGGGTGTACGCGGCGAATTCGGCGGCGCAGGTATCCACGGTCTTGTAGACCGGGCGGATGCCCAGAGCCTGCCGGACGCCGCGGACGACGTCCTCGGAGTTGTGCGTCAGGGCGCCGATCTGCTCGTCGGAGAAGCCGTGGCGCTTCGCGCGCTTCAGCATCTCCGGAGTCAGGGCGGCGGCCTGGCGGATCTCGACCGAGATCTCGTTCAGCAGCTGGAGCTGGTCCAGGTACCAGGGGTCGATCTTCGTCGCTGCGAAGAGCTGCTCCACGGTGGCGCCGCCGAGCAGGGCACGCTGGACCTGGTGCAGGCGGTCCGTCGTGGGCCGCTTGGACTTCTCGATCAGCTCCGCGACTTCCCATTCCGGGACGTGGCTGAAGTCCAGCTGCGAGCCCTTCTGCTCGAGGGAGCGCAGCGCCTTCTGCAGCGCCTCGGTGAAGTTCCGGCCCATGGCCATCGCCTCGCCCACCGACTTCATGGTCGTGGTCAGGGTGGGGTCCGCCGCCGGGAACTTCTCGAAGGCGAAGCGCGGGACCTTCACGACGACGTAGTCCAGGGTCGGCTCGAAGGACGCCGGGGTCTTCTGGGTGATGTCGTTCGGGATCTCGTCGAGGGTGTAGCCGAGGGAGAGCTTGGTGGCGATCTTGGCGATCGCGAAGCCGGTGGCCTTGGACGCCAGCGCGGAGGAACGGGAGACGCGCGGGTTCATCTCGATCACGACGACGCGGCCGGTGTCGGGCTCGACGGCGAACTGGATGTTGCAGCCGCCGGTATCGACGCCGACTTCGCGGATGACGGCGATGGAGATGTCGCGCAGGCGCTGGTACTCGCGGTCCGTCAGGGTCAGGGCCGGGGCAACGGTGATCGAGTCGCCGGTGTGCACGCCGACCGGGTCGAAGTTCTCGATGGAGCAGACGACCACGACGTTGTCATTCTTGTCGCGCATCATCTCGAGCTCGTATTCCTTCCAGCCCAGGATGCTCTCTTCGAGCAGCACCTCGGACGTCGGGCTGTACTGCAGCCCCTGGCCGACGATCCGGCGCAGGTCGTTCTCGTCGTAGGCGAGGCCGGAGCCGAGGCCGCCCATGGTGAAGGAGGGCCGGACCACCATCGGGTAGCCGAGGTCCTCGGCGGCGGCGAGGGCCTCGCCGATGGTGTGGATGATGTGGCTGCGGGCGGATTCCGCGCCGCAGCGTTCCACGACGCCCTTGAACTTCTGGCGGTCCTCGCCAAGCTCGATCGCGGCGATGTTGGCGCCGATCAGCTCGACGTTGTACTTCTCCAGCACACCGTTCTTGTCCAGCGCGATGGCGGTGTTGAGTGCGGTCTGGCCGCCCAGGGTGGGCAGGAGCGCGTCCGGGCGTTCCTTGGCGATGATCTTCTCGACCACCTCGGGGGTGATCGGCTCGATGTAGGTGGCGTCGGCGAACTCCGGGTCGGTCATGATGGTGGCCGGGTTGGAGTTGACGAGGATGACGCGGAGGCCTTCCTCCTTGAGGACGCGCAGTGCCTGGGTGCCGGAGTAATCGAATTCGGCCGCCTGGCCGATCACGATCGGACCGGAACCGATGACCAGGACGCTCTTAAGGTCAGTTCTCTTGGGCATTACTTCTTGTCCTCAGTCTTGGATTCGGTGGAAGTTTTGGTGTCCGCCATCAGCTCGATGAAGCGGTCGAAGAGGTACGCGGCGTCGTGGGGTCCGGAGGCGGCCTCGGGGTGGTACTGGACCGAGAAGGCCGGAATGTCCAGGCACGACAGGCCTTCGACGACGTCGTCGTTGAGGCTCACGTGGCTGACCTCGACGCGGCCGAAGCGCTCCTCGGGGGCCTGCGTGGCGCCGTCGAGCGGGGCGTCGACGGCGAAGCCGTGGTTCTGCGAGGTGATCTCGACTTTGCCGGTGCGGCGGTCCATCACGGGCTGGTTGATGCCGCGGTGGCCGTAAGGCAGTTTGTAGGTGCCGAAGCCCAGCGCGCGGCCCAGGATCTGGTTGCCGAAGCAGATACCGAAGTACGGGATCTGCTCGTCCAGGACGGAGCGGAGCAGCTTGACCTGGTTGTCGGCGGTGGCGGGGTCGCCCGGGCCGTTGGACATAAAGAAGCCGTCGGGGTTGACCGCCTGGACGTCGGCCAGGGTGGCCGTGGCCGGCAGCACGTGCACCCGGACGCCGCGTTCGGCGAACCGGATGGGCGTCATCCGCTTGATGCCGAGGTCGATGGCGGCAATACTGAACCGCGGTTCGCCGTCCCAGCCCCAGTCCTTGGGCTCCACGGTGTAGGCCTCGTCCACGCTGACTTCCTCGGCCAGGCGTGAGCCTTCCATCGGGGCACTCGCCAGGACGGCGTCCACGAGTTCCTTGTCCGAGGCGCGGACGGCGTCACCGGAGAAGATCCCGGCGCGCATGGTCTTGTGTTCGCGCAGGTGGCGGGTGATGGCGCGGGTGTCCACGCCCTGGATGCCGACGATCCCCTGCTCGACCAGCTCATCGTCCAGGGAACGTTCGGAACGCCAGTTGGAGGGCCGGCGGGCGGCGTCGCGGACGATGTAGCCGGCCACCCAGATCCGCCGGGACTCGGCGTCGTCCTTGTTCACACCGGTGTTGCCGATGTGCGGGGCGGTCTGGACCACCAGCTGGCGGGCGTAGGAGGGGTCCGTGATGGTCTCCTGGTAGCCGGTCATGCCGGTCGCGAACACGGCCTCGCCAAGGGCGGTTCCGGTGGCGCCGTAGCTGGTCCCGCGGAAGATCCGGCCGTCCTCGAGCACGAGGGCCGCCGGGGTGGATGCTGCTGCGTTTGATGAAACTGATTCTTCTGACACTGCGTTGGGGTCCGTCACGTCGTTACTTTCCACTATCGGCATCGGCCTGGGGGGCCGCGGGGATCAAATCTTGCAGGGCGTTGAGGAGGGTGGTTTTGTCGTCGGCGTGCCGGGTGCGGAAACCGGAATCCAGTTCACGGCTGCCGAGCATCCAGCCGATCACCAGCAGTCCGTCCTTTTCGACGAACTTTCCGGCCATGCCGCTTTCCTGCCGCACCCCGGTGAGGCTGGCGGCCGGGATGAAGACCGGGGCGGCGCCGGAGCGGTCGAACAGCACGCCCTCCGGATGGACGCTGAGCTCGGCGTTGGTGCGGATACCCAGATTGTGCACGGCGATGCGGTCCAGCCAGTCACCGGCGGTGGTGGAGGCCACGTACTGGCCGTCGGCGGCTGCCAGTGCCGCGCCCAGTTCGGCCGGGATTCCCGGCAGCGGGCCGACGTCGGCCTGGCGGCGCAGCCGGTTCCGCCAGCCGACCGCCAGCAGGGCGAAGATGCCGGTGGCGAGGGCCAGCATGATCATAAAGAAGGGCAGCTTATCCATCAGTTGGGGCCCGCCGCTGCGGTTCCGGGCAGTTCCGTGTTTTCCGGGAGCCACCGGTACGGGGTGTTGAGTTTTCCGTCAAGGACGGTGGGGTGGCCCTTGAAGAACGTCGCCACCACCTTGCCGGGCAGTTCCCGGCCGGCAAACGGAGAGTTACGGCCCATGGTTGCCATCTTAGAAGGGTCCACGGTCCAGCGCGCAGCGGGGTCCACGAGTGTGACGTTGGCGGGTTCGCCGGCGTCGAGCGGGCGGCCCTGGTCCTCCAGCCGGCCGATCGCGGCGGGCGCGGTGGAGGTGACCCGGGCGAAGTCCGCCCAGCCCATCAGCCCGGTTTCGATCATGGTGTGCTGCACCACGGACAGCGCGGTTTCCAGCCCGGTCATGCCCATGGCAGCCTGGGCCCACTCGCATTCCTTGTGCTCGCTCGGGTGCGGGGCGTGGTCGGTGCCCACGACGTCGATCGTGCCGTCGGCCAGTGCGGCGCGCAGGGCCTGGACATCGGCGTCGGTGCGCAGCGGCGGGTTGACCTTGTAGACCGGGTCGTAGCTGCGGGCGAGCTCGTCCGTGAGCCAGAGGTGGTGCGGGGTGACCTCGGCCGTGACGTTGACGCCGCGGGACTTGGCCCAGCGGATGATCTCCACGGATCCGGCCGTGGAGACATGGCAGACATGCAGCCGGGAGCCGACGTGCTGGGCGAGCAGCACATCGCGGGCAATGATGCTTTCCTCGGCGACGGCGGGCCAGCCGGTGAGGCCAAGGACGGCGGAGACCTCGCCCTCGTTCATCTGCGCACCGGCGGTGAGCCGGGGTTCCTGCGAGTGCTGGGCCACGACGCCGTCGAACGCCTTGACGTATTCCAGCGCCCGGCGCATCAGCACGGGATCGTGGACGCAGATCCCGTCGTCGGAGAAGACCCGGACGCGGGCGCGGGAGTCGGCCATCGCGCCGAGTTCGGCAAGCTGCTCCCCCGCGAGGCCGACGGTGACCGCGCCGACCGGGCGGACGTCCACCCAGCCGGCGGTGCGGCCGAGGGTGAGGACCTGTTCGACGACGCCGGCGGTGTCCGCCACCGGGGTGCTGTTCGCCATCGCGTGCACGGCCGTGTAGCCGCCCAGGGCCGCGGCGCGGGTGCCGGTCTCGACGGTTTCGGCGTCTTCGCGGCCGGGTTCGCGCAGGTGCGTGTGGATGTCCACCATGCCGGGCAGGGCCACCAGCCCGGCGGCCTCGATGACGGTTGCACCGTCCGCCGAAAGGTTCTGCCCGCGTTCGGCAATAATCCCGTCGCGGATGAGGAGGTCTTCAGGGGCTCCGCCGAGGATGGCGGCGCCGCGGATCAGGTAGGCGCCGGTGCCTGCGTCCTGTTGCTGTGATGCCATTAGTGGCTCTCCTTGGTGGCGTGGGCGGAGGTGGTCTCTGCGGGGGTGGAATGGGTGGGGTTCGCGTGGTGCGCCGGTTCGCGGCTGTCCCCGGAGAGCAGCAGGTAGAGGGCTGCCATGCGGATGGACACGCCGTTGCGGACCTGGGCCAGCACGGTGGAGCGCGGCGAGTCGGCCGCGGCGGACGAGATCTCCAGGCCGCGGTTCATCGGCCCGGGGTGCATGATGATGGTGTCCTTGAGGCCCAGGCTGTCCAGGGCGCGGAGCCGGGTGTCGTCGAAGCCCCAGCGGCGCGAGTATTCGCGGGTGGTGGGGAAGAACGAGGCGT
>DATITT010000264.1:0-4443 GCA_035467435.1 Arthrobacter sp.
TGGCGTTCGGTGATCTTGAAGGTCAGCCGTCGGTTCAGGGCCGTGTTCATCAGTGATGTGAGGATGAGCACCGTCGCGTTGGCCGGCTGCGAACCGAGGTACGGGCGGAGGAAGGCATAGAGCGCCAGCGACGTTGCCGTGCAGACGACACCGACGGCGGTGAACCTCAGCAGCTGCCGGACCAGCGGATAGCGGAGCACGCCGCGGTGGCGGCGGGCAGGAGCGCGGCCTAGGGCAGGTGCGGGAGCAGAGGAGGGAGCAGGGGCAGGGCGGTGCTGATCGAGCTGGGCATCCATCCGCTCAGTACAGCTCGCCTACAGGGATCTCCACGGCCAGGCGGTTGGAAGGGCCGGGGAGGGGGCATGCCCACGCCTCGTTGTAGGCGCAGGACGGGTTATAGGCGAAGTTGAAGTCGACGACGAACTCGGCCTCCGGGCCTGAGCCCTGCACACCGTGGAAGGCCCCCTTGATCGTGTCCAGCAGGTAGCGGCCCGCACCGTAGCTGCCGCCGGGCTGCCCGGCCGTGGCATCACGGAACGGCACAAAGATGCCCCCGCCATAGCCGTGGATCTTCCACACGCCGAGCTGGCCCAGTTCCGGGAGGTCGAAGGCGCCCAGCCGGACAAACCGGACCAGGCCGTCGGTGCCGGTCTCGACATTCACTTCCCGCCCTGCACCCTCACTCGTCAGCGGGATGTGGAAGCGGTAGATCGGATCGTAGTCCGCCGTCTTCAGGCCGCCGAAGCTGGACTTGGCGGCCGCAGTGAGCGGCGACGCGGGGTGCGTGCCGAACATCCGGTCCCGCTCCTGGCGCCAGTAGGAATGCGCCTCGGCCGGATCCTCGGCCGCGATCTTCCGCACGTTGGCGTACAACGCAAAGGTCCGGATCCGCCAGTCCGCGATGTCGACGGCGGAGATGTCCGCCACGCTGTCCTGGGCTCCGAAATCCGTCGTGCCAAAATCCTGATCCGCCATGTCCCCAGCGTAGCCCGCTTTCCCTGCAGGGAGCCGCGCCTCCGGCGGCGGGTCCCTGGCCCCGCCCTGGCCTGGACTTTCGCCTGTGCAGACCTCCCCACACCGCCCCGCCAGCCGCGGCGGGGCGGGGGGATCTCACCGGGCCACCGGGACACTGGAACGCGGGGCCAGCTTCCACGAAACGCTGATCCGGGCACTCTGAGCGGCCCGAAGTCCCGTTACGCTGTCACCATGACTGGGACCGATACTTTCCGGCGGACGTCAGCCCGCGGCGTCCGGATCGCTGTTGCCCTGGCGCTCGCCGTCGCCGCGCTGTCCGGCTGCAGCAGCGAAGGCACGGGCGCCCCCGCCTGGACGGCCGGCGGCACGCCGAGTGCCAGCGCCAGCGGGGCCTTGTCCCCGACCGATCCGTCCACGGGCAGCACGACGCCGGGCGCGTCCCCGGGGTCCACCGCCTCCGGCGCGGCGGAACCCGGCTCGACGGCGGCGGCCTGGAAGGTGTTCACGGATCCGGCAAAGACCGTCAGTTTCGAGCTCCCGCAGGAGTGGATCGCCCAGTCGGTGACCCCGGAGCAGGGAACCCTGCCCGGAGCCCTGAAGATCGAGGTCAAGGACGCCGAAGGCGGCTCCCTCGCCACCCTGCAGACCGGACTGCTGCCGGTGCCCGTCCCGGACTGTGCGGACGACGCCGCCAAACCGTACGTCGTCGTCAGCAGTGTCCCGGTGGAACTGCCACACCGCGGCGGCGAAGGGACCATCGACCCGCGGGTGGTGTACCGGGTGATCCAGGGCTACAAGTACTTCGGCTCCTACGGCATCACCAACATCGTCGGCGGCACAGACGGAAAGTCCTGCGTGCTGCAGAACCTCGTCCGCGGGCCCGAGGGAAAGGGGGACTATTCCTTCGCTGACCTGGCGGAGCTGAAGGCGTTCGCCCCGGACCAGAAGGTCGCGCCGGCCCAGGCCTTTGACACCCTCGACCAGGCGGCCAAATATGTCAACGAGGGCTCGGAATTTGCCAACGTCCAGCGGATGCTAATGTCTCTGGAGATCAAGAACTAGTCCCGCACCGCCCGTTCCTCCCCGGGCCGGGAGCAGTGACTTCACCCGCCGTTACCTTCATCCCCCGGAGATACATGGAACGCTCTGTAGCCGCCCGCATGGCCTTCAAGACCGTGGCCGACACAAAGGTCGCCCTGGCGGTGTCCGTGGCACGCAACTCCGGCTACAGCGGATTCGCGGAGACCTTGTCCGTGACCTCCGGCGGCGAGGACGTCCCGCTCACCGAGCTCTCGGACCACCACGGCGGGCGCTTCCACTACATGGAATTCGCTGAACCCACCGAGGTGCTCGTGGAGTACACAGCCGCCGTCACCGGCTTCGCACTGCCCGAGGAACCCCGGCTGATGGAACTCATCCGCTACGTCCGGCCGAGCCGCTATGCCGAGTCCGACCGGCTCCTGCCGACGGCCTACGCGGAATTCGGCGGCCTGCAGGGCGCTGAGCTGGTGCACGCGGTGCGCAATTGGGTCTTCAGCGAGCTGCGCTACATCAGCGGATCATCCCGGGGGACCGACGGGGCTGTCGAGACCCTGCTGCACCGCCGCGGGGTCTGCCGCGACTTCGCCCACCTGGCGATCTCGCTGCTGCGAGCCAAGAATGTTCCCGCCCGGCTGGCTGCGGTGTACGCCCCGGGACTGAGCCCCATGGACTTCCACGCAGTGGCCGAGGCCCACATCAACGGTACCTGGCACGTCATCGACCCCACAGGCCTGGCACCGCGCGGGAGCATGCTGCGGATCACCGCCGGCCGGGATTCCTCGGATACGGCATTCCTTTCGACAGTGGGCGGCAGCCTGTCGCTGACGCAGCTCACCGTCACCGCCATCGTCGACGGCGACCTGCCGGAGGAGGATCCGGCGAAGCTGGTCACCCTCCAGTAGGGAAGCTCCCGGAGCAAGGTTACGGCTGGAGGCGGTGGCGGTAGTGGCGGGGTGTTTCGCCTGCGTCGTTGAGGAAGTGCCGGTTGAAGTTGGAGAGGTTCGAGAAGCCGACTTCGTAGCAGATCTCCGAGATGGCCTTGTCGGTGTGTTCCAGCAGGCGCCGCGCATGGGCGAGCCGAAGTTTGCGGACCAGATCACTGAAGTTCTGGCCGGTGGCGCGTTTGAAGTATTTCGAAAACGTCGGGTCTGACATTCCGACCAGCGCCGCAGCCTCGGACATTTTGACGCCGCCGGCGTGGTTACTGAAAATGTACTCGAGGACGATGTCCACCACGGCAGCGGCCTGGCCGTCCAGCTGGGGTCTGAACCATTCGTCGGCCAGGTAGCGCCGTTCCTGCTGCGGTGCACGGGCAAGGACCGTGAGGAGCTGAAAAAGGTGGTGCAGCCGCTCCAGGCCGGTCGACTGGCCCATCGCGTCGATGGATGCGGCTGCCAACCCGGCGGACCGTCCCAGGAACTCGATCCCGCGTGAGGACTGTTCCAGCAGGGGTTTGACCTCGGCCATTTCCGGAATGATCGAAGCAGCCTGTTCAACCCATTTTCCGTCGAACTGGATGAGGGCGTCCCGGCCCTGGAGGACTTCTCCGGGCTCGAGGTCGCTGACCCAGTCGTGCGGCAGCCCAGGTCCCACCAGAGCCACGTGCCCGGCCTCGAACGTGCCGATGTGGTCGCCGACGATGAACTTTCCGGTGCCCTTCCGGATCAGGTGCAGTTCGTATTCCGGATGATAGTTCCAGCGTGCCACCGGGCTCGGATAGTCGTGCTCGTGCCATCGGACTGAATGGTTGGGATCCTCCGGGATGACCTCCCGGTTGGCGTGCATGCCCAGGAGCCGTTCCGCCAGCCGGGCCGTTGCACCGTCGTTGGGGTCCACAGCGACCATCGTGGTCCTCCCTGCGTGTGGGTTATGAAATATGGACAGCGCCTCTGGGGGCCTTCCTCCTAGAATAGCGCCCGGCTGCCAGCCGGTCAGGAAAATTAGTATCAGAAACTGGCAACCACGGCGCTAGTTGTGTCCTATCCCACAGGCCTATTGTTGAGGAACACCAGCGAGGCACCCCGGCTTCCAGCCCCGGTCCCGCCTTAGGCGCCGCACCCCCGACACAGCAGTCAGAGTGCAGCTCGCATTGCATCCCCCGAAGAACAAAGGAGTCCTGGAATGCGCGCAAATACACGTGTCGCGGCGGTGGCCGCGGGTGCCCTGTGCGTGGCGCTCAGCGCCTCGGCCTGTGCAGGTGCCGGTGGTGGCAATTCCGCCGGTGATCCGAATGCCATCAATGTCCTGATGGTGAACAATCCCCAGATGGAGGACCTGCAGCGGCTCACGGCGGGTAACTTCACGAGGGAGACCGGCATCAGGGTTAACTACACTGTCCTGCCGGAAAACGATGTCCGTGCCAAGATCAGCCAGGAGTTTTCGAGCCAGGCCGGCCAGTACGATGTTGCGTCGTTGTCCAACTATGAG
>DATITT010000265.1:0-1621 GCA_035467435.1 Arthrobacter sp.
GCTGGATCAACGCCCCCAGCGGCCTGAGTTACCTGGATGGCCGCTACCACGTATTCTTCCAGCACAACCCGGACTCGGCTCGGCACCAGGGCATCTGCTGGGGGCACCTGAGTTCCCCCGACCTGGTCCGCTGGGACGAGGTACCGGTGGCGCTCCGGCCCCAGCCCGGCGGACCGGACGCGCTGGGCTGCTGGTCCGGTGTGGTGACGGACGACGGCGGCGTCCCCACCGCCGTCTATTCCGGCGTCGACACCCTGGACGGGCACTCCCGCGTGGTCCTGGCCCGGGCGGACCGTACGCTGCGCATCTGGACCCAGGACGGGTACGTCGCCGCCGAGGTGCCCCCGGACCCGGAGGTCACCGCCGTCCACGACCCGTTCCTCTTCACTTTCCAGGGCCGCCGCTTCGCCCTCCAGGGCGCCGGGCTCGCCTCCGGCCACGCCGCCTTGCTGCTGTACAGCGTGGAGGACCTCCGCCACTGGCGGTACGAGGGGATCTGGTTCAGCTCGGAGGACCCGCTCGCGGCCCGGCACCTGCCCGCCGAGATCTGGGAATGCCCGCAGCTGGTCCGGCTTCCGGATTCCTCCGGCGCGGAGACGTGGGTGCTGATGGCCTCGCTGTGGCTCGCGACGGACCACCACGACCACCCCAACGGCGTCGGCTACCTCCTCGGCTCGCTGGCAGCGAGCGGCGCCGGGCTGCCGGTGTTCACCCCGGCGTCGGGCGGGAAAGCGGACCTGGGCCGGGAGTTCTACGCCCCGCAGCTCCTCGCGCTGCCGGACCGGACGCTGCTCTGGGGCTGGTCCGCCGAGGCGGAGGATCGCGAGGACCGTCCCGGGCGCAGCCAGGCGGAGACGGACGACGCCGGCTGGGCCGGGATCCTGACGTTCCCGCGCCAGCTGTCCGTGCACGGGGAGGTCCTCGCCGTCGAGCCCGCCCCCGAACTCCTTGCCTACCGCGGGGACCGGCTGCACCACGGTGCGGCAGGAACGTTCCCTGTTCCGCCGGAGTCCGAGGTCCGGGTGGCCGGGGGAGAGGGCACCCTCCGGCTGGTCCTCGTCTCGGCGGAGCGGCGGCGGACCGTGTTCGCCGACACCGTGGCCGGGGGAGATGAGCTGCGGATCTTCCTGGACGCCTCGATCGTGGAGGTCTACCGCCACGGCTCCGTGCCCACCACCCTGCGCGCCTACCCCGGCCCGGGCGAGGAGTGGCAGCTCGAACTGCCGCACGGCGCGGCGGCGGACGTCTGGGTGCTCCGGCACCCGGCCCGTGTATGACAGGATGATCCGGTGACTTCCAGCGACCCTGCCCCGCTCCGCCGCGCCCGCAGCAGCCGGTACAGCGGCCGCCGGTCCATGGTGCTCGTTGCCGCGGTGTTGCCCTTGGCGATCGGGATGGCTGCGTGTTCGGCCACTGCTCCGACGGTGACGTCCGATCCGTCCGGCCCGGCCGGCCCGGTGAGCACGGCACCGGCCCCTGCCACCGCTGATCCCTCCGCTGCTCCGGTCCCTGCCCCGTCCGGCGTTTCCGGCGCCGTCGAGGCGGCGCTGCAGGGCCTGCTGGCGTCCTCGCCGCAGCCGAGCCGGGAGCAGGTCCGCGAGAGCCTGACCGCCGCGGGGTT
>DATITT010000266.1:0-2458 GCA_035467435.1 Arthrobacter sp.
TGTGTCGCCGCATACGACAACTCCCCGCTCCGTGCCCGCCCGGGGCCCTCCAACCGTTCCGCACAGAAATTCCACAGGCGATCCATATCGAGGACACAGTCGGCGAGCCCATAGTTGTTCGAACCGGGGTAGCCCGAACCCGCGGCCTCCACACCCAGCGGCGTGACCATTAGATCCGCCGGTCCAAGCCCCGAACAGTGAGGTGCCCCCGATGTCACCAAAACACGAACCACACTTCTGGAACCATGAAAACGCTCCCCTGATCATGCTGGGCATCGGCCTCATCCTGGTACT
This sequence comes from Arthrobacter sp., assembly GCA_035467435.1. GTDB lineage: Bacteria > Actinomycetota > Actinomycetes > Actinomycetales > Micrococcaceae > Arthrobacter. Next base: position 295 of record DATITT010000266.1, read on the forward strand.
GATCGCCGCCGGGTTACTCCTATGGGTTATCAATGGTTCCCCGGACATCTCTCGCCTCACGGGATCCTAAGCAAACGGGGGGTCCGCGTCCCGGTGGTCCCGCCTCCGCCATGCGTCCCGCAGGAACAGCACAAGGGAGACGAGGCGGAGGTCCATGGCGGCGGTCGCCTAGCGGTTACCGGCCGGGGCCAGCGGCCGGTCAGCGTGCGCGGTGGTGGCCTCGGGTGTCTCCGGCCGGGGCAGCCGGAGCCTCTTGAGCAGCAGGGCGTTGACGGCGACCAGGAAGCTGGACCCGGACATTGACAGGGCCGCGATCTCCGGGCTGAGGACAACGCCTGCGAAGGCGAAGACCCCTGCTGCGATGGGCAGGGCTATCGCGTTGTACCCCACGGCCCAGCCCAGGTTCTGGCGCATCTTGCGCAGGGTGCCTTTGCCGATCCGCAGGGCGATGGGCACATCCAGCGGGTCCGAGCGCATCAGCACGACGTCGGCCGTTTCGATGGCCACGTCGGTGCCGGCGCCGATCGCGATGCCGAGGTCGGCCTGGGCCAGGGCCGGGGCGTCGTTGACGCCGTCGCCGACCATGGCGACTTTCTTCCCCGCCTGTTGAAGCTGGGCCACCTTGGCCGATTTGTCCCCTGGGAGCACCTCGGCGATGACGGTGTCGATGCCCAGCTGCCCGGCGATCCGCCGGGCGGTCGCTTCGTTGTCCCCGGTGAGCATGACGACCTCGATCCCGGCCTCGTGCAGGGCCGCGACGGCGGCGGCCGCGGTGTCCCTCGCGGCATCCGCCAGGGCGATCACCGCCGCTGCCTTGCCGTCGACGGCGACGAGGACGGCGGTCCGTCCGGAGTCGGCAAAGTCATCGCGCACCGCGGCCAGCGGGCCCAGGTCGATGCCTTCGTTGGCCATCAGTCTGCGGTTGCCGACCAGCACCCGGCGCCCGTCCACGGTAGCGCCGGCCCCGTGACCGGGAACGTTGAGGAAATCCGAGGCAGCCAGGACGGGTGCGCCGTGTTCGCGGGCGTGCCGGACCACGGCCGCAGCGAGCGGGTGTTCGGATTCCTGCTCCACCGCGGCGACCAGGGCCAGGAGTTCGTTTTCGCTGATTCCCTCAACCACGACGTCGGTGACTTCCGGTTCGCCCTTGGTCAGGGTGCCGGTTTTGTCCATCACGACGGTGTCGATCCGGGCCGAGACTTCCAGGGCGGTGGCGTTCTTGAACAGGACGCCGCGTTTGGCGCCGAGGCCGGTGCCGACCATAATGGCCGTCGGCGTGGCAAGCCCCAGGGCGTCGGGGCAGGTGATCACGACAACGGTGATCGCGAACAGCAGGGCCGTCTGGACTCCGGCGCCGAGGGCGAGCCAGGCCGCGAACGTCAGGGTTCCGCCGATCAGGGCGACCAGGACCAGCCAGAACGCGGCCCTGTCGGCCAGCCGCTGGCCTGGTGCCTTGGAGTTCTGGGCTTCCTGGACGAGGGCCACGATCTGCGCCAGGGCCGTGTCGGCGCCGACTTTGGTGGCCCGGACCCGCATCGTGCCGGTGGTGTTGATGGAGGCGCCGATGACGTCCGAACCGATGGTCTTGGTCACCGGAAGGCTCTCGCCCGTGACCATGGACTCATCGACCTCCGACTGGCCGTCCTCGACCTCCCCGTCAACCGGGATTTTCGATCCCGGCCGGATCAGCAGCAGGTCCCCGGTCTGGACTTCTGAGGTGGGGATCTCTACCGTGTCGCCGTCGCGGATGACGACCGCGACTGGTGGGGCAAGCTCGAGCAGTGTGCGGATGGCCTCGTTTGCCCCGCCGCGTGCGCGCATCTCGAACCAGTGGCCCAGCAGCACGAAGGAGATCAGGACGGTGGCGGCTTCGTAGAACACTTCACCGCCGCCGGTGAAGGTGACCCAGACGCTGTAAAGCCATCCGGTGCCCACGGCGATCGCGACCAGGACCATCATGTCCAGCGTGCGGGCCTTCAGCGCCCGGTAGGCGCCGTCGAAGAAGATCCAGGCCGAGTAGAAGATGACCGGAAGGGACAGGATCAGGGCCATAACGTCGTCCCGGAGCCCGAACGGGGTCGGCGCGGTGAAGCCGAACATGTCCCGGCCCATCGGGGACCACAGAGTCACGCCCACTGACATGATGGCTGCGACCAGGAACCGG
>DATITT010000267.1:0-17514 GCA_035467435.1 Arthrobacter sp.
CGAGGCGCAGCGGCACGGAGGGGTCCCGTTCGGACGGCTTGAGAATGAAGGAGTTGCCCGCGGCGAGGGCCGGGCCGGCCTTCCAAAGCGTGATCATGGCCGGGAAGTTGAAGGGAGTGATCCTGGCGCCGACGCCGAGCGGCTGGCGCAGCGAGTGGACGTCAATGCCGGTTCCGGCGTTGTCCGAGAATTCGCCCTTGAGCAGGTGCGGGGCGCCTGCGGCGAATTCCACGACCTCAATGCCGCGCTGGATGTCACCCTTCGCGTCGAGGAAGGTCTTGCCGTGTTCCGAGGACAGCAGGGTGGCGAGTTCGTCCAGGTTCTGGTTGACCAGATCGACGAACTTGAGCAGGATGCGCCCGCGGCGCTGCGGGTTCATGGCCGCCCATTCGAGCTGGCCCTTTTCCGCGTTGGAGACCACATTGCGCACTTCCTCGGCGCTGGCCAGCGGCACCCTGGCCTGGACCTCGCCGGTGCACGGATCGTAGACATCGCTGAAGCGCCCCGAGGTGCCTTCAACATGCTGTCCGTCAATGTAATGGGATAGCTCGCGAACCATGATGGAATGCTCCTTTGCACCGTGTGATTGCTGAAGTGACGGCCGGGCCGCGTGTGACCCACGCCATCTTCTTCTTCCGAATATACTCGGACTTCCTACTAAATTCCAGAGGGGCTTGGCCGACCCGCCGCTTCGTCCGGCAGCCAAGTTCGGTAAGTTAGGGATTGTGAAGATAGCTACCTGGAATGTGAACTCGCTCCGCGCCCGTGCCGACCGCGTTGAAGCCTGGCTTCAGCGCACCGACTGTGATGTCCTGGCGATCCAGGAAACCAAGTGCAAGGACGACACCTTCCCGTGGGAGCTGTTCGAGAACATGGGCTACGAGGTGGTGCACTTCGGACTGAGCCAGTGGAACGGCGTCGCGATCGCTTCCCGGGTGGGGCTCGACGACGTCGAGCGCACCTTCCTGGACCAGCCGGTATTTGGCAAGAACGGCAAGGATGCTGTGCAGGAGGCCCGCGCCATCGGTGCCACCTGCGGCGGTATTCGGGTCTGGAGCCTTTACGTCCCCAACGGCCGGGCCCTCGACGACGAACATATGCCCTACAAGCTCAGCTGGCTGGACACCCTGCGGACCCATGCCGAGGGCTGGCTCCGGGAAGACCCCGAAGCGCAGGTCGCCCTGATGGGCGACTGGAACATTGCCCCGCAGGACGACGACGTCTGGGACATCGACTACTTCCGCACTCAGGGCCTCACCCACGTGAGCGAACCGGAGCGGGCGGCGTTCCACGCCTTTGAGAACGCCGGTTTCCAGGACGTTGTCCGCCCGCACACCCCCGGGCCGGGCGTCTACACGTACTGGGACTACACGCAACTGCGCTTCCCGAAAAAGGAAGGCATGCGGATCGACTTCGTCCTGGCCTCCCCCGCACTGGCCGCCCGGGTCACCGGCGCCGCGATCGACCGCGAGGAACGCAAGGGCAAGGGTGCCTCGGACCACGCCCCCGTGATCGTCGAGCTGAGCGACTGATGGGCGCGGCCCCGGGAAGCGACGTGATCCAATGACGGGAAACCTCTACCGCGGCCAGGCCGGGCTGCCATTCTCCTCCGCGCTGCGGGTCTACGAACCCCTCGAGGCGTTTCCGGAGGACCAGCAGGGTGCCCTGCGCGCGGCGTGGGACCGGGCCGTTCCCCGGGCGGCCGTCGAAAACGCCGAACTGCTGGCCTCCCTCGGCCGCATCACCCGCCCGGGCGGGGACCCGTTCCCCACCGGGGCAACGGATCTGGTCAGGGTCGTTGCGGTCCCGCGGACCGGCCCAACCCCGGCGGCAGGTCCGGCCGACGCCGGTGCTGCCGACGCCGGTGCTGCCGACGCCGGTTCTCCGGAGCGGCTGCTGTACTGCCCCAGCCAGCTGGTGCTCCGGGCCGGGCTGGCGGCCAATGCCCTGATGGAGGGCATCCACGGGCCGCTGGCCGCGCTGCTCATCCCGGAGGAGCAGCGCGACAAGCACCAGGAGCGCATCGATGAAGTGCAGGCCCGTTCCGGGCTGGGCCGCGTGCACACCCGGGCGTCCACCTGGGGCATCCCCTTCAGCTGGTTCTGCCTGTTCAAGGAATCGGATCCCACGGACGTGGTGGAATCCGAGGGGCGAATCGCCACCGTTCGCATCCGCGCGACGATCGGGGAGGCCCTGGAGCGGGTCCGCTACGCCGTGGCCCATCTGGCGTTGGCCGCGCCGGATCTGGACATGCTCGAGGACCTGACCCAGCTCACCGAATGGCTGGCGCTCTTCCACCCGGAGTCCGTGGTGGAACTGGACTACGGCGCCGTGGCGGACAAGGTCTACCCGGATGACTCGCCGATGGACGTCCGGCTGGGTATTGAGTGCCTGGCCGAGGGGGACATGACCGGGGCCGCCGCCGCCTACCGCCGGCTGGCATCCCGCTGGATTCCGATCCGGCAACTCGCCCGCGCTTCCTGACGCCTGGTTTACGAACAGCGGCTGGTCAGGCCTGCCGTGGCGGCGCCGTCGTGCTTCGGACAATCAGCTGGTGCGCGGCTACCGTGGAGCGCACTGACCCGGCGATCCCGTCGAGCTCGTCCAGCAGCATTTTCGTGCCCAGCTCAGCCTGCTCGTCCGGGCGCTGCCTGACCGTCGTGAGACCCATGGCCTCGGAAAAGTCGTGGTCGTCGATCCCAATCACCGAGAGGTCGTCGGGGACCCGCACTCCGGCCCGGGTGGCTTCAAAGATGATCCCCATGGCCATCTCATCCGAGGCGCAGAAGATTGCCGTGGGCTTCGGTCCGGGCCTGTCCCAGAGCCGGTGGAAGGCGTCCTGGCCGCTGCGGACCGTGAAGTCCCCCCATTCGTCCCATTCCTCCCGGACGTTCAGGCCGGCTTCGGCCATGGTGTCGTGGAAGGCCTTGATCCGGACCCGGGGGACGTCGAAGTTGAGGTCGGTTTCGTCGTCGCCGTGCAGCAGGGCGATCTCCGTGTGGCCCAGCTCGATCAGGTGCCGCACAGCAGTGGCGGCGGCAGCGTAGTCGTCGATCCCAATATAGGGGCACTCCTCGACGTGGCCGCCGACGACGACCAAGGGGATGTCAATCTTTTGGAGGTGCTCGATTTCCTCATGGGTCAGTGCCATGCACAGGACCAGCAACGCGTCGATCTGCTTGTAGACCATGGTCTTGCTGAAGAGCCGCTCACGGTGACTGCCGTGGCCGCCCAGGTTGAAGAGCGAGAGGTTGTACTGTCGGGCGTGCAGTTCACGGTCCGCGCCCTCGATGGCCTTGGAGAAGAACCAGCGGCTGACGAAGGGGGCCAGTACGCCGATGGTCTTGGTGCGCCCGGTGGCCAGCCCGGACGCCGAGGAGGAGGCGACGTAGCCCAGGGCCTCGGCGATGCCCAGGATTTTTTCCCGGGTGGCCGGCGAAACCCTGGGCAGGCCGCGGACGGCGCGGGACACGGTGGCGGTGGACACTCCGGCGGCGGCGGCCACATCCTCGATGCTGACACCGGAGTGTCCTCCGCGCTGAGCCCTGTCTGTTGTCTTTGCCACCGTGTCCCCTTGTCGACTGACTCCCGAGGCAACTCGCAGCCTCCGAAGCACTCCATTAGCCCGCCTCACCCACGGCAACAAATGCCTTTCCCAAGCAACGCGGGGTCACTTGCCGCCCATAAACCCCCTCGGGATGGGCGCTAGGTGACCCCGCGTTCACTTGCGCCGGGTTGCCGTCCTTTCCGGAAGGCGGCGGCGCAGCCGGATCAATCCGTACAGGGCCAGCACCATGGCCAGCAGGCCCAGGGCCCAGCCCAGCGCGGGCTGGGCGGTCACCTCCATCCAGACGGTGACCACCAGCAGCACAAGTGCCCAGAACCCGAGGAGACCGATGATGATATCGAAATCCTCCGCGGAACGGACGCGGCGGTGTTCGTTGCGGACCAGACCGTGGCTCGACTTGCTGTTCATTGCCAAGCCGTCACTTCACAGCGCCGGCGGTGAGGCCCGCGACGATCTTACGCTGGAAGATCAGCACCAGAATGACCAGCGGAATTGTGACGATCGTTCCCGCGGCCATGATGGCCGTGTAGGGAATCTGCTGCGGCTGGGCCCCGGCGAAGTTGGCAATGGCCACTGTCACCGGCTGGGTCGCATCGTTGGAGAGCTGGCTGGCAATCAGGAACTCATTCCAGGAGGAGATGAACGCCAGGATCGCCGTCGTGAAGATGGCCGGTGCCGCCAGCGGCATGATTACCCGCCGGAACGCTTGCCCCTGGGTGCAGCCGTCGACCCGGGCAGCTTCCTCGAGCTCCCACGGCATTTCCCGGAAGAACGACGTCATGGTGTAGACCGTCAGCGGGAGGACGAAGGAGATGTTCGGAATGATCAGTGCCTGGTAGGTGCCGATCCAGCCGATATTGGTGAACAGCTGGAACAGCGGGGTGATGAGGGCGACGCCGGGGAACATGGACGCCCCCAGGATGAAGCCCAGCACCAGGTACTTGAACCGGAAGTTCAGCCGGGCCAGGGCATAGGCCGCGAAAACGCCGAGCACCAGCGAGATCAGGGTCACCGTCACGCCGATGAACACACTGTTCAGGAGCGCCTGGCCGAACCTGTTGCCGAACGAGGTGTCGAAGGCCGTGATGAAGTTGTCGAGCGTCACGTGGGTGGGCAGGAGCGAGGTGTCGTAGGTGAAGCCGACATCGCGGAACGCCGTAACCACCATCCAGTACGCCGGTGCGAGGCACCAGATCAGGATGACGGCCGCACTGACATATGTGCGGCCGCTTGCCCACTTCTCGCGGTTCTGGGCTACTTTTCGGCCCCGGTCCTGCCGGGCCCGGAGTTCGGTCTCGGCGGTCATTTCTTCCCCTTACCTACGCCGGGCTGCTGCTCCACGACGTTTGCTCCGAGGAAGCGGACGAAGATGAAGGCCACCATGAAGATGATGATGAACGTGATAGTGGACAAGGCGGCAGCGGAGTTGAAGCCTTGCCTGATTTGGTTGACCACCAGAATGGAGAGCGTGGTGGTGTTGTTGGAGCCCTCCGTCAAAATGTACGGGAGGTCGAACATCCGCAGGGCATCCAGGGTCCGGAAGAGGATCGCGACCATCAGCGCCGGTTTCACCAGTGGCAGGGTGATCATCCGGAACCGCTGCCAGGCAGAGGCGCCGTCGACCTTGGCCGCTTCGTAGACGTCGGCGGGTATCATCTGCAGGCCGGCCAGGATCAGCAGCGCCATGAACGGCGTCGTCTTCCAGGTGTCGGCGATGATGACGGCCCACCGGGCCGGGATTTCGCTGCCGGTCCACAGGATCGTGGTGTTGAACATTTTGTTGCCGATGCCCTCAAAGGCGAAGATGAACAGCCACAGCTGGGCCGTAACGGCGGTGGGGATGGCCCACGGCACCAGAACGGCTGCGCGGACCAGGCTGCGGCCCCGGAAGGACCGCGCCATGATGATCGCCATCCAGAAGCCAAGGATCGTCTCCAGCGTCACCGTGATGATGGTGAAGTAGAAGGTCGTACCGGTGGCGGACCAGAACTGCGCACCGAGGGTCCCCGGCGGGCACGCCACGGTTCCGCCGCCCGGAGCGGCGCACTGCTGGAAAAGCCAGTTGACGTAGTTCGAGAATCCAGCCGGGCCGCCGGCGGTGAAGAGCCCCGTCTCGGGGTCAAGGCCGGCGTCCTTCTGGAATGACATCACGACGGCGCTGATGATCGGGTAAACGATCACAATTGCCAGCGCGACGATGGTTGGCGCCAGGAGCCACGAGGCCCATTTGCCCTGGCTCGCAATCGCGTTGTCCTCCCCCACGCCCTTGGGTGCGTGGTGGGTCGGGGTACCGCCCGACGCCGGTTCCTTGACCGGCGTCGGGCCCAATTCGGTTGCCATGGCTAGGCTACTGTCCCGCGCTAGCGGACTCGATGGACTTCTGCATATCGGACAAAGCCGCGTCCACGCTCTTCTCGCCCTTGATGGCCGAGTAGGCATTTTCCTGGATGGCCTTGGTGACGGCCGGGTAGAACGGGGTGACCGGGCGCGGCACGGCGTTCTCGATCGAGGTCTTCAGCACCGGAAGGTACGGCAGCTTGGCTACGAGCTCCTGGTCGTCGTACAGGGCGTCGAGGACCGGGGCCAGTGAGCCCTGGGTGGCGAAGAACTTCTGGTTCTCTTCGTTGACGAGGAACTTGACGAAGTCCAGGGCCGTGGCCTTGTTCTTGGAGTAGACGCTGATGGCCGCGCTGTGTCCGCCCAGCGTTGATGCACCCGGGCCGTCCTTGCCGGGCAGCGCCGTCATGCCGAAGACGTCCTTGACCTGCGAGGAGCCTTCCGTGGCGGCCAGGTTGTAGACGTACGGCCAGTTGCGGTGGAACAGGAGCTTGCCGTCCTGGAATGCCTGGCGGCCCTGCTCCTCCTGGAAGGTGATGGCTTCCTTGGGGATGCTGCCGTCGGCGTAGGCCTTGGCAAGGTTTTCCAGGCCAGCCTTGGCCTCGGGGGTGTTCAGGCTCGGCTTGCCCTCCGCGTCGAGCACAGAACCGCCGGCGGAGTTGATGGCCTCGGACGTGTTCACCGTGAGGCCCTCGTACTTGGCGTACTGGCCTGCGAAGCAACCGATGCCGTTCTCCTCGGCGATGGAGCACATGCCCATCATCTCGTCCCAGGTCTTGGGAGCCGTGGGGACGAGGTCCGTGCGGTAGTAAAGAATGCCGCCGTCGGACGACACCGGAGCGGCGTAGAGGGTGCCCTTGTAGGAGCCGGCATCAACGGTGGGCGCCAGCATGCCCGCCGTGTCTACTGCCATCTTGTCCTTCAACGGCTGCAGCCAGCCCTTGGCGGCGAATTCAGCAGTCCACACCACGTCAACGCTTGCGACGTCGTAGTTGGGGTTCTTGGCCTGGTAGTTCTGGACAAGGTCATCGTGCTGCTGGTCGGCCTGGTCGGTCTGTTCCTTGAACGTGACTGTCTCGTCCGGGTGGGCCGCATTCCACTTCTCGATCAGCGGGCGGACCACGTTGCTGTTGTCCTTGCCCTGGACGTACGTGATGGGACCGCGGCTGTCGAGGCCTTGCTCGGCGTCGGCGCCGGCGGTCGTGCCGCCTCCCCCGCCGCCACAGGCGGAGAGAGTCAGGGCTAGCACGCCTGCTGCGGCGACGGGAAGTAAGAACTTCGGTGTTTTCATACTGGGGGCTCCTCGCTGAGTACCGGACAAAAAAACGGCGGTGCGTTCGTGTGGTGCCCATCACGATAATCAACACCCGGTGAGGAATGCAAGCGTTTACATGGACCTTTACAGAAAGGAGACCCTTGTGCCGCGGCTTGATTTGTGCACCATTCCGCGCCGATTCAACGGATTCCGACCGCGGACACCGCCCGTGTGCCCGCCGAAAAATGTTGCCGAAAGCTCACACCGGTCAGCGGACCCGCTCGGCCCGCCCGAACCTCGATCGGGCACCGGAGGCGATATGGATGAGCACCAGGGTGCGTTTTCCGAGCACGACGTCGAGCGCCTCCACAAGGGCGGACACCTCGGCAGCGAGCCGGTGCGGGGCCACGCCGTGGCGGGGCTGGATCCTGATTCTCAGGGCCGGTTCGCCGCGGAATTCGTAGGTGGCGACGCTCACGCCGGCCAGGTCCGGACGGTCGGCCAGGGCGGCCCGAAGTGCCTGCTCGGCCACGCCGCTGCCGATCCTGACGTTTCCGGGCACCTCCCCCGGATCCTCTTCGGTCACGAGGAAGTTGGCCCGGCCCTTGCCCTGCTGGGCAACCCAGGCCACCATGGCCCCAATCACGAGCAGCAGCACCAGGACCGCGACGATCCACAGCCAGCTCTCCGCACGCCCGGGGAAGCGCGTGCGCTCGAAGAGGTCGCGCCAGATGTTCCAGACGCCGGCGGACCAGCCCTGCCACCATGCGGCGACCGCGGGCACGCTCGCCAGCAGGATGAGCAGTATTCCGAAAGCGAGAAGCTTGAAGCCGAGGACGCCGATCAGAATCCGGTTAAGGGTTCTGGGGGTGCCGTTCATGCGCCGACCACCCCGGCCGTGGCCACGTTGATCCTGGCCTCCGGCGTCGGGGACAATCCCATGTCCCGGAGCTCATCCTGGACGGCCGCGAGGACGTCATCCCGTCGCAGCGGGACGCCGGAGGTGGGACGGACGTTGACTTCAACCCGCTGCCGGGACACGGTCACCATCACCTGTTCCTGGCTCACGTTGGCGGCCAGCCGGGCCCGCCGCGCCAGCGCGGACGCTATCACTTCGTCGTCCACGACGACGGCCGTGCGGCGGTCCCGCAGGAGGTGGCGGGCACGGCGTCCCGGCAGCACCGCGTTCAGGACGAAGAACAGCCCCGCCATGACCAGGACCGCGCCGATGACGCCGAGCAGCAGCGGCGGGACCCCGTTCGGGAGCGCCACCACCTGCTCCGCGGCAGTCTGCGGATCCACGAGCCACGGCGGCTGGCCGACGGCCCGGACAGCGGTTTCCAGCAGGGCATAGACGCACAGCGCGATGACGAGCACGGCCGCGATGATCGAGGCGACTGCCCGGGAGGAATGGGTTTCGCGTTTGAGGATCTGTTTCCTGCCGTCGATGCCCGGCCGCGCAGCTTCCGGATTGCCGGCCGACGGTGCGGCGCTGGGTACGGGCGGGACGTGGGTCCCGTGGCGGGAATTGCGACCAGTGGAGTGACTCAATGGACCCGCCCTCCTTCGCTCACGCTGGCGCCGCTGATCCGGATGTCGACCCGGCTCAACCCGGCGCCGCTCAGCTCGGTCACACGGCGCAGGATGTCTGCCTTGGCGGCCACGGCCCGTTCCCAGACGGAGCCGCCAAAGCCCGCGACGCGTCCGGGGTCACGCAGGACCGCGGTCAGCGGCGGGAGGGTGATGGGTGAGACAAGGGTCAGCGCCAACAGCCCGTCGTCGTCGGACCACTCAGCCCGCACCTCGTGCGGCGTGACGCCAAGGGCTTCGGCCGCGGCTGCCTGGGCCACACTGGTGAGCGCCTGGGTGCTGATCCTGGTGTGTCCAGCCATCGCGGCGGCGTGGACCGCACCAGCTGTCCCGCTCATGAGGAGGAACGCCGGCCTGTGAGAGCGTCAAGCACGCTGCGCAGGTCCAGTTTCCCTTCCGCGGCGCGGCCCAACAGGGCTCCGATTCCCATGAACAGCAGGGCGCCCAGGAAACCCCACGCGCCGAACTGGAAGGACATGAACGCGACGAAGGCGCCCATTGCGATTCCCACAACCGTCAGATTCACTGGATTGCCTCCCTCGAAGGCCGCGCTTCGGCTGGGGCACCGGGCTTCGCCGGGCCGGGCACGAAGACGTCGTTGATCTCGATGTTCACTTCGATGACCTGGAGCCCGACGAGTTCCTCGACCGCCGCGTACACGGCGGCGCGGATCTGGTCCGCCAGGGCGTGAAGGGGTGTGCCGTAAAGCGCCACCAGATCTATGTCGACCGCTACCTGGGTTTCACCGACCTCGGCGCGGACCCCGGCGGCATGGTCGGAGCTGCCGACGGCGTCCCGGATGGCGCCGAGCGCCCGGGACGGGCCGGTTCCCAGGGAGTACACGCCGGGCACTGAGCGGGCGGCGATGCCCGCGACCTTCGCGACGGCGGTTTCGGAAATGACGGTACGGCCGGCACCGGGCAGCGGCGGGTTGGTGGCCAACCCGGGCACCGGGGCCGCTGCGGTCTGAGAATCCTGGTATTCCATGAGGCACTCCCCCTTCTCTTTGTGACCACCCTAGTACCTGCCAGCGACAAGGTGGCCGCTTGGCCCGCAAGTCCACGAAGATCCCCTGCCAGAACCTGCGGCAGGTTGAGCTGCCGGCAGTGGTCAGCTGCTTACAGACGCTGTTGAGCCTGGCGGAGGGGAAACGTAGTTCCGGCGCATCGCCGCTGCTCAGGAGGGACCATACTGGTCAGCGTGTCGAGGCCAGCCGCCTGTAGCTGAAGGACTTGAGCGTCAGGGACCCCTCTGCCGTGACGGCTTTGACGGTCGGAGCCCCCCCGGTTGGGAAAACGAGTGACGTCATGGTCTTTTCCCCGCCATTGATGAAAACCTCTACTGAGGAATAGTCGACGAATATTGTTAGCTCGACCTTCCCTTCACGCGGTGGGCTGACGGTGCGTCGCGATGCCCGATAGCCCGGGTGGAGTTCGGCCTTGCCGGTGGCGGCAGCATCAGCATCGCGGGAAATGAACGCCGATTCACTCGCGAAGTCATATCCGACCGCCGCGAACGTACCCTTGTCGCCTCCAAGCTCGATCCTCGCTTCGGATCCGTCCTGGCCCGCCGTCCGTTCAAGCGTCACATCAAGCCTGTATGCCCCGCCCTCCGGAACCGGTAGCTGCCCTGCGCCGTCCTGCGTTATTCGACGTTCCCCGACCGTTGCCACCGGTCCTTCAATAGACTTCATGGCAGGGGTGGGGCTGGACACCAGGGTCGGCTTACCCGTGATTGTCTTCAGCCTGATGTCGCGCACAATGGAGTCGGCACCGCCGTGCCAGTCCTCGGTGGGAAGCTGCCGTGCGTACGTCCAGTTGTTCATCCACCCGACGGCGTGCCGGGAGGACATCCGCTGGCTTTCGGTGAGCCTCGGATCATCCCACGTCACGGCGGCGTAAAAGTCGGAGCCGGCATCGAGCCACTGATGCGCCGCGTCAGTGGCTGTGAAGCGGGTTCCGTCCCACGAGCCAGTCCAGTAGGCAACGCCCGTGGTGAATCCCTCTTCGCTCCCATTGGCGCTGGCGGCCAGGACCCAGGTCCGCTTGGATGGATCACCGTCGAGATCCAGCTGGAAGAGTTCCGGGCATTCCAGGGTGCCCAGACCGGTGCGTTCGATGCCCGACGAGTAGTGCCAGTCCTTCAGGTCCGTCGAGGTGTACATGCCGATCTTCTCGCCTTCGGCCAGTGCCATCACCCATTGGCCGTGGGCTTCATCGCGGATGATCTTAGGATCCCGCCAGTGCGGTTCGCCGGGGTTTTCCATGATGGGATTGTTCGGATACTCGATGAACGAGTATCCGTTGTCGAGGGAATAGAACAGGGATTGCCGCTGGATGCCCTGGTCCTGTTGTGTCATGACCGCGATAACGGCCCCCTTGCCAAAGCCGGCCGAGTTGTCATGGTCCACCACAGCGCTTCCGGTCTCGATGTCGCCCAGCCCGTTTTTGTACTTGGCGATCGCCACGCCTTCGTCTTTCCAGTGCACCAGGTCTGTGCTTGTCAGGTGGTACCACTCGGTGCCGTTTTCCTCCGGATACCCGGCATTGTAGAGGTAGTAGTAGTGCCACAGCCCGTCCAGCAGGATCGGACGCTGCGGATCATTCATCCAGTTCTTCCCGGGCGTGATGTGATAGCCCGGCCGGAACTCGGACGCCCCCTCGGGCCGGTCGAAAGCTGAAGCCGGGGGCGACGACGTCTGCCGCGGCACGCCCAGATCCGAGAGCATGGACGCAACTGCTTCGGAAGACATGCACTCCGGGCGGACGACGTCACCTGTTCCTGCACGAACGACCCGGTCCTCCACGCTGGACCTGATCTCGACGTCATCTCCAATCCGTGCGGCTGCCACCCACCCATTGGGGCATTCGATGCTCCGCAAATCCGCCACGCCTTCAGTCCGGATCGGATGCGTCAGCTTCTCAAGGGTGCGGTCACCACCGCTGAGCCAGTAGGAGCCGTAGCGGCCCTGGGATTCCATGGCTTCGGATTGGGCGTCGGCGATGCCCAGGAGTGCCTGCTCGACCTGGCCGCGGGCGGCCGGACGGGAACCCGTCGTCGTCGGGACCAGCGCCACCGCGACAAGAACCGCCGTGGCCGCTGCAGCCACAACAATCCAGATCGTGCGGGGGCTAAACGTTCCGGGAGGGAACCTTTCTGCGATATGCCGTCCGATCAGCTTGGCATGTGAAACTGCAGTCATTAGCCAGGTTGGCGGTCGCCTGCGTCGAAGGTGCTTCAATTTTTTCAGCACCAGCGGGCGCACAAGGTCTCTCACAATTCAACATTCCTGGTTCTGGTGGTGAAGCGACGCCGTCCGGGCCGACTCAGCATTGGTGGGCCAGCCCAGAGGGGCACCAGCCTTTCGTCCCGGGCCTGCGAGCCTGGATCGACGTGCGCTTCCAGTGCCGGAAGCAATACCGCCTCGTCTATGGCCCGCACACACGGAGGATGGAGGCGCCCGGATTCCCGGGCGCCTCCACCCTGTTACCGCCTCATTGAGGCACTACTACTTGTAGTGGCCAGCGCCGCCGACGTTGACGTTGGTGGGAAGGTAGCCGAACGGGCCGAGGCCGTTCTGGCCGAAGGTGCGGTCCACTGCGGAGACACCGTCGCGGAAGTTGATCTTCACGGTGGGCGAGAGTGAGCCTCCGCGGACGCCGTTGACGTTGTCGATGAAGGACTGCACCAGGCCGCCGGGCTGCACGTAGTGCGAGTAGGCCTGGAACTGGCGGCCGTTCTGGTTGGGTGTGGGGGCCTCCGGGGACTCAGACGGAAGGTTCAGATCCGTCGGTGAGGCCAGGGCCAGGCCGCTGTTGTTCATCGGCTGGTAGTCGGACCGGACACCGTCGCCGACGAAGCCGTAGACCCCGTCCGGGCCGCGCATGCCGGCAGCGTAGGTGAACTGGTGGCTGATGGTGAACAGGTAGTACTTGTTCTTCCCGCCTTCATTCTGGATGAAGATCTGCGGACGTTCGGTCTGGTCGTTGACGCAGTTGGCCGAGAGGATCGGGGGCAGGAAGGACCACTTGGTCAGGTCCTTGTTGTCCGCAACGGCGAGGCCCACATTGGCGGTCTGGAAGTAGGCGCCGCTGCTGTTGACGTCGTTCAGGTTCTCGGCATTGGGGTCGCCGGGCTGATAGCCCAGGTCCTCGGCCTTGCATTCGTACTGTCCGCGCGTTCCGCCGGTGTTGCCTTCGAAGACCATGAAGGTCTTGCCGGGATGCGCCGGGTCCGCAAAGGTGTACGGGTCGCGGAAGGCGAAGCCCGGGTTCTGCGCTTTGGTCTGGTACATCGTGCCATCGGGTTCCAGCAGTTTCGTGTGCTGGAACCCGTCAAAGGTGACCCCGTTCTTGTCCGCGTGGATCTTGCCCAGGGCTTTGGCGATGGATGCGTCCGGGGCGATGCCGCCGCCGCCGGCGTTGCGCTCGGCCACATCATAGAACGTGGTGGCCGTGTAAAAGACGTTGACCTGGTTGCCCTGCATCAGGCGGGTGGACCCGGACCACTCAGTGTTGCCGATCGAGGCCCCGTCGGCGAAGACGTGGCCTCCGTAGTTCCACTTGTCCTTTGCCGGGTCGGCGTTGGTCTTGCGGAAGAAGTAGCCGATTCGGGCATTCCAGTGACGCTGGTCGAAGCCGTAGCCGGCGTCGCGGTCGGCGACCAGAGAGAAGATGACGTCCCAGCCCTTGTAGCTGATCTGGTTCGCGTTCTCGTCGGTGAGGGACCAGGTATCCCAGACCCAGACGTCCTCATTCATGGTGGGGAAGCTTTCCGGGATTTCCGGCATGGTGACGTTCGGGCTCATGGAGTTCACGCCGGGAGCCACCGTGGGGTCACTCTGCGCCATGATCTGCTTGGCATCGGCACGGGTCCACTTGGACGTGAAGTCCGACGCCGGATCGTACGCCTGCTGGCTGTGCTGGGTCGGCAGCGGGAAACCGGGAGTCGGCGCCGGCATCTGCGTTGCCGGCGGATCCGCAGGCTCGTTGGCGTGGGCCGAGGGAGCGGCCAGAAACGCTGAGGCCACGATGGCGGCCGCCAGTGCTGCGGCAGCAGGACGCCACCGCAGCATCCGGGGTGTATTGGGGTGCTTGTGCATGCTTGCTCTTCTCGCGGAGTGAGACCAGTCGTGGAAGTCGGGCGGATGCCCTCATTTCCCGAACTCCGACAGCCCCGACAACGCCGAGGGCGTCATCGAGGACGCCATCGTGTCGAGGGACGGGGCTTGGGTAGGGCCCCGTCTGGCGATCCGGAAAGGAGACCTTTCCGGCGCCGGTTTCCACGCTATGCAAGCCGAAGCCTGCTTATCAAACCGTGATTCGAGGCCCGGAAAACCGAGTTCCACTCCATCCATGCAAGCGCTTACATTGTCCAATCCGCGCGCGTGCCACAGGAAATTTTGCGCGTCAAATGCTGCATAATAAACCAGATTAGGTGTGGACCGTCACCCGCCGGCCACGCGTAATCCACCGCCTCCCCCGCCCCGGGGATTCATCCCGAGCCGGTCGCCGGCACTTCCTGACACATTGCCCGGCCCTCGAGCACGTTGAGTCTGCGCGCGGCCCAGCGCAGGGCTCGCCGCCGAAGCGCACGGGGGCCGCCCCCCGGACGCCTGGCGGGACATCGGTTGCTCCGTAACGGCCCTTTTGCCCAGCCAGAAAGGCAGTTACGGAGCAATCGATGGGGTTAAAGAAGAAAAGCACCAGTTCCGAAGAACTGATGCTTCCCAGTGGTGGCTCCGACCGGCGTCGATCCGGTGACCTTTCGATTTTCAGTCGAACGCTCTACCAACTGAGCTACAGAGCCTAGGTGACATGTCACCATGAGAGCCGGAATTTCTTCTGGCAATCAGAGCGACCCTGACGGGACTTGAACCCGCGACCTCCGCCGTGACAGGGCGGCGCGCTAACCAACTGCGCTACAGGGCCTTGCTAATTTCTTGCTTCTGCAGTATCGCTACCGCAATTTTTCAAGGCCTTTAGCCTACCAGACTTTCACATCCGGCTTGACCAGTTCCTTGCGTACCCCCAACGGGATTCGAACCCGTGCCGCCGCCGTGAAAGGGCGGTGTCCTAGGCCGCTAGACGATGGGGGCCAGAACGCCATTCGGGTAAACACACGAAAACAAGAACAAAAATTGAGGGCCGAAGCCGTTCGTTTTTGTCCTTTCGGGTTCCTCCGAACTGGACTATAAAACTATAAGGGCAGACCCCCGGATTATCCAAAATCGGCGGTTGCCGCCCGCGGGACACTCAGCCCCGCCGGCCCGGGTCCTGTTGCGCCCGCTCCACGTCGCGAGCCGAATCCAGCTCGCCCCGGGCCCGCAGTCCGGCGATAACGCCGTCAACATCGGCAGCCGGACGGTTCTGGCTCAGCTTCCGCTTCGCTTCCACCCTCGTGATGACAAGTTCGACGCCGACAATCGCCCGGAGCTGCCCGGCGATAAAACGCGCCGGCGCATCGTCCACGGTCCAGGGATGCGCCGACGATGCTTCATGCAGCGTGGTCAGCCGCCGGACCAGGTCTTCCACCCAGGCCGGGTCGTCATGGATGACCAGCCGGCCATAGACGTGCGCCGTGGTGTAGTTCCACGTTGGAACCACCCGGCCATGTTCAGCCTTGGACGGGTACCACGACGGGGAAATGTACGCATCGGGGCGCTGGATGATGACCAGCGATTCGCCAAGCGCCGGCAGCTGCCACTGGTCGTTATTGCGGGCAACATGGCCAAGCAGTGCCCCGCGGTCGCCGGCCTCCGGGTCATGGACGAACGGCAGCAGCGTCGCGAGCAGTCCGCGCTCCGTCGAGGTCACCAGATTGGCCGCACCAGGGTTCGAGAGCAACTCGTTGATGGCGCCCTGGTCGGCGGCGAAATGCGAGGGGACGTACATGGGAACTTCCTTTGTCGTTGGTGTGGTGCGGGGACGCTGACAAGCTGGACGCTGACAAGCTCAGGCTACGAGCATGACAGCCAGGGTGACCATGACCAGGGCGATGCCGCCGTCGAGCACCCGCCAGCTGCCCGGCCGGGCGAACACCGGCGCGAGGAACCGGGCACCGGCGCCGAGGGCGGCGAACCACGCGATACTGCCCAGACCAGCGCCGCCGGCGAACCACCACCGCCCGTCCGGGCCGTGGGTGCCGGCCAGGGACCCCAGCAGCAGGACGGTGTCCAGGTAGACGTGGGGGTTGAGCCAGGTCAGCGCGAGGCTGGTCCCCAGCGCGGCCGCCCAGGTTCCCTTCTGCCCGGCCACCGGCTGGGACGCCTGCGTTCCGCGGATGGCCCGCCGTGCAGCCATCATTCCGTAACCCAGGAGGAAGGCGGCACCGGCCCAGCGCACGACCTCGAGGATGCCGGGCGCCTGCTCGATGAGGACGCCCACCCCGGCCACGCCGAACACGATCAGCACCAGGTCGGAGAGGGCGCACACGGCAACAACCAGCAGGACGTGCGAGCGCTGGACGCCCTGGCGGAGCACGAAGGCGTTCTGCGCACCGATGGCGACAATGAGGGACAGCCCGCTGGCAAGGCCCGAAAGGAGGGAGAGGATCACGGGTTCCACGCTAGAGGGCCCCGGAACATGAAACCAGTTAACAAATCTTGGCCAACATAAGATGGGCTAATGATCGATATCCATCCGGACCAGGCCCGGACCCTGGCCGCCATCGTGGCGCACGGAAGCTTCGAGGCCGCCGCCCGCCACCTCCAGGTCACGGCGTCGGCCGTGAGCCAGCGCGTCCGTGCCCTCGAAGTGGCCGCCGGCCGGCCGGTGTTGAAACGGACCCGCCCCGTCGAACTCACCTCCTCCGGCCACGCGGTGGTGCGCTTCGCCCGGCAGCTGGACATGCTCTCTGCCGATCTGGCCGACGAGCTGCAGCCCGGCGCGCGGGATGCCAGCATCCGGCTGACCCTGATCATCAACAGCGATTCCCTGCACACCTGGGCACTGCCCGGGCTGGCAGCGGCGGCGGACAAGGTCCAGCTGGAGATTCTGCGCGAGGATCAGGACTACTCGCTGGAGCTCCTCCGCAGCGGCGCCGCAGCCGCTGCCATCACCACCACGGCGAAGGCGGCGCCGGGCTGTTCCTCCCGGCGCCTGGGGGTGATGCGCTACCTGCCGGTCTGCACCCCGGACTTCGCCGCCCGGTGGTTTCCCGCCGGGGCAACGGCCGAAACGCTCGCCGCCGCCCCGGTCATCATTTTCGACCGCAAGGACGACCTGCAGGACCGGTACCTTCGGTCAGTGGGCCGCACAACACTCCAGCCGCCCCGGCATTATGTCCCGGCGGCCCACGAGTTCGGCGAAGCCATCCGCTGGTCGATGGGCTGGGGGCTGCTTCCCGAAATCGAAGTGTCGGAGGAACTGAGGCGCCGCACGCTGGTTTCCCCGGACCCCGCAGCGCACGTCGATGTGCCGCTCCACTGGCAGCAATGGCGGCACGGATCCGCTGCCCTCGACGAGGTCGCAGCCGCCATCCAGGCCGCCGCCCGCCCCCTCCGGTGAGCCGCCGTGCGCGGCTGCGCCCCGGCTGGCAGGAACCCGACTAGACATGGCCGATTTCCGCCAGTACCGGGGCCGCTGTGCGGACTAGATTGGCAGCATGGCCACAACCGCCCCGACAGACTCCCCCCAGCCGGACAGCACGCACCCGGACGGCACCCACGAAGTGCCGCCGCACGCTCCCACCCCCGCTCCCCCGCCCAGGACCCTGCAGCCGGGCCAGATCAGCAGGCTCGGCATCGCCGCCGTCGTGGTCACCG
>DATITT010000268.1:0-9608 GCA_035467435.1 Arthrobacter sp.
GATGTCCTGCTGCAGCTCCCAGACGGTCTGGTTGAGTTCTGCGATGACGATCCGGCCGAGCCGGTACTTGGGCTCGTTGCCGGCCGTCGCCTTGTCGCCGTAGGGGGTGGCCGCGAAGGTCCACCCCTGCGACAGATCGGGATTGGCGGCCGCCTCGACATAGAAGTCGACGGCCATTCCGCTGCCCAGAAGCTTCAGCGGAATGTACTGGTTGCGCGGGGAGATGGCCTTGACGATGGTCCCGTCCGGCCGCCAGGCGATTCCTTCGCATTGAAAGCCGGGAAGGTCACTGCTGAAGCCCAGGTCCACGATGACTTCCACCGACGTATCCGCCGCCGTGCCCCAGGCGTCCGGAACCTGCCCCTGCAGGCGCAGCCATTTGGTGCTCCAGGGCCGCCCCCAGGCCACTCCGTGTTCCTGCGGCGTGAACTGCTGCCGGAGGGCGTCCAGAACCGGGACCGGCTCGTCCGGGACATCCCAGCTGCTCAGGGTCAGCGGCACGCTGCGCGGATAGACCGCGGGGACGATGCGTTCGCGGACAAAGCGGTCCAGCCGGACTTCCGTGAGACGGCGGTCGTCGTGCAATGTGATCCTCTTAGCGCTGCGTGGATGACGCTGAAATGCATCCAGTCGATGGATAAAACTTACTTCGCCGCTGGCCCCCAGCCAAGTGGCTCTCGGCGGAAGCTATCCGCCCGAGGGTACGGGCATCCCCACCCGGCGCACACCCGCATACACATTGAGCGACGTGCCACGGCTGAAGCCGGCCAGCGTCATGCCGCTGGACTCGGCCAGCTCGACTGCCAGGCTCGACGGCGCGCTGACTGCGGCGAGGACGGGAATACCGGCCAGGGCGGCCTTCTGCACCAGTTCAAACGACGCCCGCCCGGAAACCTGGAGCACGGTGCCGCGCAGCGGGAGCATGCCCTCCCGGAGGGCCCAGCCGACCACTTTGTCCACGGCATTGTGGCGCCCCACGTCCTCGCGCAGGCACAGCAGCTCCGCGGAGCCGTCGTCGGCGGTCCGGAACAGGCCGGCGGCGTGCACGCCGCCGGTGACGTCGAAGACGGCCTGGGCTTCCCGCAACCGGTCCGGAAGGGACGCGAGCGTGGCCACGGGCACGACCAGCGGGTCATCGGCGGGGCTGAAATGCGAGGACTTGTGCACGGCCTCGATGGAATCCGTGCCGCAGATGCCGCAGGAGCTGGAGGTGTACACGTTCCGCCCGGTGTCCGGGCGGACGACGTCGGGCCTCAGCTGGGCTTCCACGACGTTGAACGTCTGGACGCCGTCCTCGTCTTCCCCGGCGCAGAACCGCAGCGAAACGAGCTGTTCGGGGCTCCAGATGACGCCTTCGGAGACGAGGAAGCCCGCCACGAGGTCAAAATCGTTCCCCGGTGTCCGCATCGTGACGGAGAAGGACAGGCTGCCGATCCGGATCTCCAGCGGCTCCTCCACGGCGAGCACGTCCTCCCGGTGCCGGACCGGGAATTCGAGGGCCTGGGGCGATCCATCAAGGACGTATTTGTGCACCTTGCGGCGCTGCGTGACGCGGCCCATCAGGTACTCCTAACCAACATAACTCCATCATGGCAAGCACTGGACCGGGTGGCCAGCGCGGGTTCAAGACCGGGCGCTACCCCAGCAGTTCACTCCAGTCCACGGGCCCGCCGGTACCGGCAGGCTTCCGGGCGGGCCGTTTGGGGGCGGGCTTGTCTTTCGGCACCGACAGCTCCGGGAGGGGTGCACCCCAGGGAAGGGCGAAGGCGGGGACGGTTTCCCCCAGCTGCACTCCATGCGGCGGGACCACCAGGACGCCGTCGGCCGCAGCCAGCCCGCGCATCATTCCCGGGCCGGTGTGCTGCGCCGGAGACGCCATGCCGTAGACGAGCCGGAAGGGCATCAACCGGGTCCGGCCGGGGTCAGGGGCAATCATGGAGCCGCAGGGCACCTCGGTGACGGGCGGCAGCGACCGGTGCCCCAGCGCCGCCAGGAGCGGGGCACCGATGGTTGACAGTGCCATCATGGCCGCGAGCGGGTTGCCCGGAAGGCCGATGATGAACCTGCCATCCGGCAGTTCAGCCAGTACGGCAGGATGGCCGGGCCGCATGGCGATGCCGTCGATCAGCAACCGTCCGCCGAGTTCGGCCACGGAACGCCGCAGGTGGTCGGTCCCGGACCGCCCGGTGCCGCCCGTGGTGATGACGACGTCGGCGGGCAACGGTTCAGCGCCGGAGCGCACGGGAGGCTGCGGCATGTTGACTGCCCCGGTTTCCCCCTCCGCGTCGGTGTCCTCGAGCGCGCTGAGCCATTCGGCGTAGCTGTCGCCGATTTTCGTTTCGCCGGCACAGATCCCGCCGAGCATTTCCACGACGCCGGCGAGCTGGGGACCGAAGGTGTCGCGGACCTCCCCCGGCTGGGGGATCCCGGCCGTGACCACTTCCGAGCCGGTGTACACCAGCCGGACGACGGCTTTGCCCAGGACCGGGAGCGTGTCGTGGCCGGCGAGGGCCGCGAGGGCCAGGTGGGCGGGGTTGAGCAGGGTGCCGTCCCTGATCAGCACTTCGCCGGCGGCGGCTTCCTCCGCGGCTTTCCTGATGTGTTCACCGTTCCGCGGCTCGCCGGGCTTCGCGCCGCCGCCGAGTTGCAGGACCGGCAGCCCGTCCTCATCGGCGGCAATGGTGCCGCTTTCGCTCCGCAGCACGGCCTTCGCTCCGGGAGGAATCAGCCCGCCCGTGACGATGGGGCTCCCCTGGTGGGGAGCGAGCCGCTGGCCTGGTTCCGCGAGGATCCATGGTCCGCTGCCGTTGACGGCCCAGCCGTCCATGGCGGACGAGGCGTAGTGCGGCAGGTCCACAAGCGCCTCCACGTCGGCGGCGAGTTTGCGCCCCAGCGCGTCCCGGAGCACCACGGGTGCGGCAGGGATGGGAGTCGCGCAGTCGAAGGCGAGCTGCCGGGCTTCCTGCCAGGTGTGCGCGAGGTGGCGATGGGGCGCAGGCTCTTCCCCGGCGGCAGGTGCACTGCCGTGAGGGGGTGCAGGTGTCATGCCCCCGAGGCTTCGTTGGCCGCGTAATCCTTGGCCAGCTTGCGGGCAACACCCATCGCGGCCTGCATCGAGACGGCATCCGTGGCCTGGCCGGAGCCCGAGGCGAGTCCTGCCGCAAAGCCGGCAATAAACGTTGTCAAAGGCGCGGCAGGGCGCACCACGGAGTGTGCTGCCACCCCGGCCAGGGCCAGGACCTCGTTCACGTCAACCTGGACGTCGTCCAGTTCGAGGGCCTGAAGCAGGGCACGGCACCAGTCTTCGAGCGTTTCATCCTGGCTTTTCACCGTTTGCCTCCAAGGTCGGGTTCAGCGGGGGATCACCGGGCCGGATGCCTGGTTGACGGCTGCCGACGACATCGCCGCCAGCCGGGCCGGTCACCCCCAGCGCGGTGGCATCGTCCCAGGTATCCACATCATCCGTGGACCCCCTGGGGACGTTGACTTCCCGCGCCTCCAGCCTAGCAAGAAGGGCGAATACCGAGGCGTTTTCGAGCGCGCCGCGCTGCCTGGCTTCGGCCACGCAGCGTTGTAGCACACCCGTGCTATACAGGCCGAGGAGGGGCTGCCGGCGCCCGTCGGCAGACACTGCCATCAGCCCGTCGCCCGGAGGGGCTTCCGCAGCGGCCTCCAGCAGTAGCCCGACGGCAGCGCCCGCCCGGGGCATGTCCACAGCGAGGACCAGGGTCAGCGGTGCCGCCGCGGGGTGGCGGGGGTCGCGGCCGTGGTGCCGTTCCAGCGCGGAGAGCCCGGCGGCCAGGGCTGCCGCGGGGCCGGCAAAGGCCGGCTCCTCCCGGCAGCTCAGCGCACCTTCGGGCAGGGTCCCCGGGTCAGGCCCGACGACGGCGATGGCTGCTGCGCCGCGCGCGGCCTGCAGTGCGCGCTCCAGGAGGGTGGCGCCGTCGTGCATCAGGCCGGATTTGGGCACACCCCCCAGCCGGGACGACCGGCCCCCGGAAAGAATGACAGCGTCGAATTCCACCGGCCCAGCCTAGCTGGCTACAGGGCCTGTCCTGGCGCTGCGGCCGGCGCGCCGATTTCAGGCAGCGGATTCCGGCAGCAGGAAAGGGTCCCAGGCCGGCGTCGGCTTCTCCAGCTCCTTGATTTGCCAGGTCGTGCCCTTGGGCGGCGCGGGGCTGAAGCCGAGCTTCCACCCCATTTCCGCCGGTGTGTGGTCGCTTTTGGCGTTGTTGCAGCGCAGGCAGGCAGCGACAAGGTTTTCCCAGGAATCCGCACCGCCCCTGGATTTGGGCTGGACATGATCGATGGTGTGGGCGGCTTTGCCGCAATAGGCGCAACGGTGTCCGTCCCGGCGGAGCACCCCGCGGCGGCTCACCGCCGTCACGGTGTTGTACCGGGGCCTGATGTAGCGATTCAGGAGAATCACCGACGGCCGGCCAAGGACGTCCTGCGGACCGACGACGGGATCGTCGCCTTCCGCCACGACACTGGCCTTTCCAGTCAGCACAAGGACGAGCGCCCGGCGGAAGGTCACAACCGCCAGCGGTTCATATCCAGCATTCAGAACGAGAGTGCGCATCCGCATACCTCTTTACGGCCGCACCCGCCAGGGGCACGAGGGCCGGCTGCCCTCTGCATGGTCGGGCTATGGATCGACAAAACAAGAGTAAACACGGAGATGCCATTTCACCGAATCTTTTTTGCCCGCCCCGCCCCGCGTCCGCTGAAGTTCACGTTCCGGCAACGCAAAGGACCCCTGCCGGAGGGCAGGGGTCCTTGGTGCTGCTAGCGGTTCTTGTCCTAGGCGCCGACGCGGATGAAGACCGGGCCGGAGCCGACGTTGACGCTCTGCAGGGAGGTGGTTCCACCGTTCCAGCCGCCGTGGATGGCCTTGCCGCCACCGACGTAAACAGCGATGTGGGCCAGGCCCGCTCCGCCGTTCGCGTAGTAGGCGAGGTCGCCCGGCTGTGCCGCGGCGGCGCTCACCGTGCGGCCGAGGGCCAGGTAACCTGCCGGCCAGCCGTGGTAGTTGATGCCCGCGGCAGCCAGCGAGTTCGTGGCAAGTGCGGTGCAGTCCTGGCCAACGCCGAGCTGGGAGTAGGCGGCAGCGGCGATCGTGGAGCCCATGCCGCTGGCGGCGGCCGGAGCCGCGGTGCTGGCAGCCGTGGTGCTGGCAGCCGGAGCAGCCTTGGCGGCGGGCGCAGCCGGAGCAGCCTTGGGGGCGGGCGCAGCCGGAGCAGCCTTGGGGGCGGGCGCAGCCGGGGCTGCGACCTCGGTGCTGGCGGTCTTGGCCGTGGGAGTCTCCTGGACCTTCACAACAGGCTTCGGGGCCTCGACGACGGGGGCCGGGGTGGTGGTGACTGCCGGCTTCTCAAAGGAGATCGCGATGGTGGAAGCAGCCGAGATCGTCGCCGGAGCGGCCGACGGGACTTCGAGCGTGGAAGCGGAGGTGGAATCGCGCTGGACGTTGGCCTCAGCAGCGTTGGCTGCGATACCGCTGGTCAGGACGAGGCCGGAGGCAGCAGCGATAACCGCGGCCTGGCGACCCATGCCACCGGCGTTGTCGCCGAGGGATTTGGCAATAGCGGCCAGCGAGTTGGTTTTGGTGACCTCGGCGCGGTGCCGTGCGTTTGCACTAGTCATTAAGTTCTCTCTTTCGTGATCCTGGGTCCGCGCTTTTTGGGCGCAGGCTGAGGACGCTCCGGCATCTTGGGGGTACGCCGGATCGCCCCGAAATGGGTTACTTAGCGAAGGGTGTACTGCGAAGACGCGCCAAAAGCGGGAACTGATTGCAGGTGCATGGCCTGCGGGCCGGACTCAGCAGAGATTGAGCCGGCGGTGTGAGATCCGTTCCGGGCGCCACAAAGGGCAACGCGGAGGTTGGATTTCAGCGGGCTCGTTAGAGCCGCGCAAGCGCGGTGACGCGCAGCATTGTGGCGTGAAGACACGAAAGTAGCCTCTCCCAATGCCTGCGAGGTGAGCTGTCGGATTCGGATGGGAGTCACCCGGCCGCGCTGCTTCCTGGGAAGCTTTGCGACTTAACCCCAAGGCCTTCTTGTTTCGAAGGCCAAAATTGGTTCCCCCGCCCCTGCCAGACGATGTAATGCGAACGGACCTTGAGCGGTGGCAGAGCTAGGCAATCCACTCAAGAGCGCCAACTTCGGAAAAGTTGGCGTGGGTCAAACGGTACAGCAGTTGGGGCTCAATGTCACATTCAGATCACGGAGTGTCATAAGAATGCGAGAGTGTCCCATCGGCTCGCTTAGAGCCAGCCGGTCGGGTCGACGACTTCGCCGTTGATCATGACCTCGAAATGAAGGTGGCAGCCCGTGGAGGCGCCGGTAGTCCCGCTCATCGCCACGACAGCGCCGCGGGAAACCTGCTGGCCGACGTTGACGCTGGCTGTGGACAGGTGGTTGTACGTGGTCTCCAGGCCGTTGCCATGGTCGATCACCACGCGGTTTCCGCCGCCGTGGGGATGCCATCCGGTGAAGGTCACGGTGCCGCTTGCGGCCGCAAGGACCGCGGTGCCGCACTGGACAGAATAGTCCTGGCCGCGATGGAACTCCCCGGAGCCGCCGGTGATGGGGCTGACGCGGTAGCCGAAGGGCGACGACGTCTTCAGCTGCTCCAGGGGCGCCCCGAGGCTGCCCGAGGAGGCTGCGGGGGTGATGGAGCCGGCCGACTGGGCGCTCAGCAGCTGCTTGAGTTTGCCGTCAGGGTCATTCTGGGTGGTGACGGCAGTGCGGTTGAAGTCAATATTGACGTCGTCGGCGGTGACATCCGGCTGGACTGCGGCAGCGACGGGTCCGGCGGGTGCCCCGGTTTCCGTGGCCATAACGGGGCCCGTGGCGGGGACGGCGACGGTGAGGACCAGTCCCGTGGCAGCCAGTGCAATGCCGGCCTTTTGCCCCACGCCACTGGCGGCGGCGAACTCCGTTACCTGGCGGAACGGGCTGCGGCGGTCTCTGCGTTCATCACGGTGCGCGTCACGTGGGCGGTCTGCCTGGGCGGCGACGGCCGGACGCGGCTCCGGAGCGGGACCGTCCGCGCGGCGGCGGCCCCTGTCGGTCTGGGTGGTCAAGAAAGGTTCCTCTCTGGAGAGCCTGCGGAGTTAGCTGTCGGATTCGGGTCAGAGATCAAAGACCCGGTCCGCCGTGGCAAGCATCCAGGCACAGAGGCATCAAAGGATGTCCTCGGTGGAGAGTGATTGCCGCTGACGGACTTCACCCCAAGGCTGTCGAACAGCCGGAAGTGGTTCCCCCGCCCCTGCCAGAAAGTGTTTCTGCGACTGATCCGCTGGCAGAGCTCGGCTTCGGATCAGGTAACGCTTTGGTATCGGTACTAGTGATCAACTATAGGGGATTAAGCCGTACAGTAATAAATCCGTTATCGACTGTGCATAACTCAGGGGAGGTCCCACGAGCTGCCGGTGAGCGGTGGTTAACCGACGGTAACAAAGACGTGGGCGGCCACCTCGGGCGGGAGTTCCAGGGCGCCTTCGATACCCGGCACGCGCACCGAGATGTACTCCCCCACCCGCTCCAGCGACACCACTGCGCCGGGGCGGATGCCGCCCTCATCAAGCTGGACCAGCAGTTCCGGTTCCACCTGGATGGGCTCGGCAAGCCGGCTGACCCTGACCCTGGAGTCCGGCCCGTAGCCGGCCATGGCCTCCAGCAGGTTGATGACGCCGTCGGCGTAGGGCTGGGAAGGCAGTCCGCCCAGCTCCGCGAGGCCCGGGATCGGGTTTCCATAGGGCGAAACAGTGGGATGGTTGAGCAGTTCGAAGATCCGCCGCTCCACCCGCTCACTCATGACGTGTTCCCAGCGGCAGGCTTCCTCATGGACGTAGGCCCAGTCGAGTCCGATCACGTCTGCCAGCAGCCGCTCGGCAAGGCGGTGCTTGCGCATGACTTCGATGGCACGTTTCCGGCCGGTTTCCGTCAGTTCAAGGTGGCGGTCACCGGATACAACCACCAGCCCGTCGCGTTCCATCCGGCCGATGGTCTGGGAGACGGTGGGGCCGGAGTGGCGCAGCCGTTCGGCGATGCGGGCGCGGAGGGCGACGATGTTTTCTTCTTCAAGTTCCAGAATGGTCCGAAGATACATCTCGGTTGTATCGATCAGATCCGTCATTCAGCTCAGCTCCTCGAGCGCCGTCCTTGCGTGTTTCCCACCGTACCGCGTGCTTGCAGGCGTCCTGGCGGGGTCCGCCGTACGTTCGCAGGCCAGCTTAGCCTATTTTGAATTACTCCGGATAATCTCAGTGACCGGACTATGACGGTCTTTTTGCCTCCCCCGCCGCGCAGTCAGGCAGAATGAAACGCAAGGCTCCGCTGCAGCCCCGCTGCCGGGCCACCTCCCGAGCCACACTTTTGTACCAGCCGAAAATTGGAGCCACTGTGAGCGACACCAGCATCACGATCCCCGCAAACCTCCTGCCCAAGGACGGCCGGTTCGGCGCCGGACCGTCCAAGGTCCGCCCGGAGCAGATGGAAGCCCTCGCCGCGGCGTCGCAGCTGCTGGGAACATCGCACCGCCAGGCGCCGGTCAAGAACCTCGTGGGGTCGGTCCGGAACGGGCTCAGCCAGTTCTTCGGCGCCCCCGAGGGCTATGAAGTCATCCTGGGCGTCGGCGGATCGACGGCGTTCTGGGACATCGCCAGCTTCGGCCTGGTGGAAAACAAGGCGCAGCACCTGTCCTTTGGCGAGTTTGGCTCGAAGTTCGCCTCCGCCACCAACAAGGCGCCGTTCCTGGCGGACTCCACCATCATCACGTCCGAGCCGGGCACGCGCCCGACGGCCGAGGCCGAGGCCGGCGTTGATGTTTACGCCTGGCCGCAGAACGAGA
Organism: Arthrobacter sp.; assembly: GCA_035467435.1. GTDB lineage: Bacteria > Actinomycetota > Actinomycetes > Actinomycetales > Micrococcaceae > Arthrobacter. The sequence goes on from DATITT010000268.1 coordinate 8,857, forward strand.
CCTCCACCGGCGTTGCCGCTCCGGTCCGGCGTGTGGCCGGCGCCGATGCAGGCTCCCTCGTCCTGGTTGACGCCACCTCGGCCGCCGGCGGGCTGGATGTCGACATCGCCGAGGCGGACGTCTACTACTTCGCCCCGCAGAAGAACTTCGCCTCCGACGGCGGCCTGTGGCTTGGCCTGTTCTCCCCGGCCGCGCTTGAACGTGCGGCGCGGATCAAGGCTGGCGGCCGCTGGATTCCGGACTTCCTGGACCTCCAGACGGCGATTGACAACTCGCGGCTGAACCAGACGTACAACACTCCGGCCCTGGCCACCCTCGTGACCCTCGATGCCCAGGTGCAGTGGCTCAATGCGAACGGCGGGCTGGACTTCGCCTCGGCACGGACCGCGGATTCGGCCGGCCGCATCTACCGCTGGGCCGAGGCTTCGGAGTACGCCACCCCGTTCGTCGCGAAGGCGGAGGACCGCTCCAACGTCATCGCGACGATCGACTTCGACGAGACCATCGACGCCGCGGCCATCGCGAAGGTCCTCCGCGCCAACGGCATCGTTGACACCGAGCCGTACCGAAAGCTGGGCCGCAACCAGCTCCGCATCGCGACCTTCGTGGCGATCGAGCCGGACGATGTGTCGGCGCTGTTGGAGTGCATCGACTTCGTGGTGGGCGAGCTGAAGAAATAGCTCCCGGACGAGCGCGGCGCTACGGCGTCAGCGTTCGGCGGCGCCGTCGGGTTTAACCCCCGGCGGCGCCTT
>DATITT010000269.1:0-3831 GCA_035467435.1 Arthrobacter sp.
AGCTCGATGGGCTGACGAAGCACGGGGCCGGGCTCAGGGACGGCCCGTGCCCGAAACTGCTCCAGTACCTCTGCGCTCAGGCCTTCGAGGCTCGCCTGCTGCGCGAGCACATCGAAGGGCGGCAGCGGAAGCTCCTCCAACTCCTCCGGGAGGTCCGGGGCGAAGACACTTCCCGGCGACACAGGGCCGGAGTCGACCCACACCACTCGATGGACAAGCTCAGGGTGCCGGTCAAGGACGAGGCTGACGGGGGCGTTCGCCCCACTGTGGGCCACGAGAGGTGCGGGCTGATCCTCGGAGACCCCGAGTCGAGTGATGACGTCCAGGACCGCTGCGGCTTGATCGTCGAGAGTCTTCGCCGCACGCTCGGGATCGTCCCCGTCGAGACCGGGCAGTGTCATCGCGATTGCACGAGAGTGGTCGGTTGTCAGGTGTTCAAGGACTTCATCCCACGCCCAAGCGCCCAGCCAGTGGCCGGCGATGAGAATGATGGTCGGACTGCTTGTAGTAGTTGTCATGGCACTACCCTCGCAGGCACTACGGACAAGGGTATGTCACTATTTGTGTCATGAATTTGTCGGGGTCTGAACTGTGAAGCGAGTCGAGCGGCTCCATGCTCTATCCGAGATGTTGCGCCGCAACGGCGCGCGGGGGGTTTCCGCCGAACGGTTGGCGAGAGAGTTCGAGGTATCCGTGCGCACAATTAAGAGAGACCTCGATGCGTTAGAGAACAGCGGTGCGCCTATATGGTCTCGCCCAGGTCCGGGCGGTGGCTACGGATTGGCTGTAGGCGCGTCCCTGCCGCCTGTCAGCCTGTCCCCAGCGCAGGCCGTGGCGATCATGGCAGCCGTGTCCGCTGCACCCGATGCCCCCTACGCCGATCTGGCAGCAGCAGGTATCCAGAAGATCCTGGACGTCCTCGATCCCAAAACCCGAGCACGAGCCGACGAGCTGGCCCACCGCGTCTGGGTCAACGCGCTTCCCTCCTCTTCGCGCGCAATCAAGTCGGCTCTGGAGGAGGCGATGGCCGAGCAGCGAGTGATCCGCATTCGCTACACATCGAGAGACGAGACCACGACCACCCGCGAGGTTGAGCCAGTGCTGTTCGCCTCCACGAACGGCCAGTGGTACCTAGTTGGGTGGTGCCGGCTGCGCAACGCAATGCGATGGTTCTCCGTGTCGCGCATCGAGCGAGCCAGCGTAACCAAGACGGCTTGCGGCGGCCATACCATCCACGAGGTCGGAGAACCCCCAGCGAACGCCAGGCCCGTGCACGGTCGGGGCGAGTGAGTCACTCAATCAACCTCTCTCGTCAGTACGCCCAGTCCAACACCGTCGAAGTGCCGACTTCGTCCATTACCAGCTGTTCCCGCCGCGCAGGAAGTGAACGTTTGTGCAAAAGGTCCCGCCATCCCTGGACCGGCGGCCCGAGCCAGAATAGCTACTCGCCAGTAGCTATGGGACGAATAAGGGCGTTTCGCACGCGGAAAACGAGGTTCAGCTGAGCGTCCCAGTTTCGCGCACGTTCGTGCAGTCCACGCCGCAGGGCCTTTGATCTGCCTAGCATCATAGGACCGCGGGGACGGCTCGACCGGCACAAAGAATCGCCAGCCGCGGCCGGTCCACCCGCTGACACGCGAACAAAGAGGTTTCTATGTCACTGCTCACCAGAACCCTGTCCATCGCCGCCGCCGCGGTCCTCGCCGGCTCCCTCGCCGTGGCCCCCGCCCAGGCAGGCACCCTTGACGTTTCCCCGCCCGGAGCCAACGACTGGTCCTGCAAACCCTCCGCCGAACACCCCAATCCCGTCATCCTGGTGCCTGGGACCTTCGAAAGCATGGCCAAGAACTGGTCCACCCTCTCGCCCTACCTTAAGAGCAAGGGGTACTGCGTGTTCGCCCTCAACTACGGTGAGACGAACGGCGTGTACGCCACCGCGCCGGTGGCCGAATCCGCGAAGGAACTTGCCCCTTTCGTGGACGCGGTACGTGCTGCCACCGGCGCCAAAAAGGTGGATCTGGTGGGCCACAGCCAGGGCGGCATGATGCCCCGCTACTACATGGGCTTCCTGGGCGGAGCCAAGTACGTCCATCACCTGGTGGGGATCGCACCCTCCAACCACGGCACGGAAGGGGTGATCGTCCCGCCGCCGGGATTCGTCCCGCCTCCGGACTACACCGGCCTGGGCTGTGCCGCCTGCGCCGACCAGCAGGCCGGATCGGCCTTCATGCAGCAGCTCAACTCCGCCGGCGACACCGTCGCGGGCCCGTCCTACACCGTCCTTTCCACGGTCTACGACGAAGTGGTCATTCCCTATAACAGCCAGTTCCTCAACGGCCCGGCACGCCAGGTCACCAATATCACCATCCAGGACAAGTGCCCGGCCGACGTCTTCGAACACGATCAGACGCCGAACGACCCCGTGGTGCACCAGTTCGTGGCCCACGCCCTGGGACAGGCTTCCGGCCCCGCCGATCCGGCGTACCAGCCCAGCTGCCTGTAGCCGGCTTCGGTGCGGACCAGAACGCAGCCCCGTCAGCGGGCCGATGTGCCCCTGCCGTGAACTCGGCATCGTCGCCCACTGTCGCCCACCACGGACAGCGTGGCCGACAGGTGTCTGGTGAGCCAGGGAGGCCCACGGCGCCGGCATCAGGGGCGGGCATGGCTACTTCTTCGCGGCCTTCGGCTTCGGAACCTTAGGGGCCTTAGGGGCCTTGGGCGGGAGTCCGGCCACGTGCTCGAACGCCTTCTCCACCCAGGCCCGGGCCCGGGCTTTGTCGCCGTCGCCTTCAGCGTTCCAGACCCCCGGCAACCCGGTGTAGCCGCCCATGGGTCGCTCGGCGGGCCCGAATGGAATGGTCCGCTCCGTGCTTTCGAGCATCTCCTTGTCCGCCTCGGACAGCTTCACCCCGATGGTGGGGCCGAACAGGCCGGCGAACATGTTGCCGTTCACGAAGGCGCCGAGGTTCCCGAACATCGGCTTGACGACCACCTCAGGATGGTCCGGCAGCACCGAGCGGAAGTGGTCCTTGTCGGCGTCGGACGCTTTCGGCATTTCCATGGGGTGCCTCCGGTATCTGCTGTCAGGTGCAGGTCTTCCTGCAGGATATGCCCGCCGCCGGACACGGTATAGACCGTCACGCTGCGGGGTCGCGGGCTCGGCCCCGGCCGCTGCTGCCGCAAAGGTTCTTGCAGCAACATTTCAGTGACCGGAGCCAGCCGCTGCCGCCAGAGGTGTGCGGCGACTTGAGCGTCTGGCAAGTGGCTGCCGTGGTGAGAGGTGGTTCCAACCCGGAGAGGTGCCTTGACCGGCGGATTAGGCTCACGTTTATGGGGACAACAGAGGACATCTTCGAAGGCCAGCCCACCGGAACGCCGGAACCGATGGCGCGCGGCACCGCGCTGTACCGGGAAGGGTCCGGCCCCGCGGTGGTCCGGCACCTGGCAGGCTACGCCCCGTTCGTCTACTTCTGCGCGGCCCGGGGAGCCCGGCCCAAGGAACTGGCCGCGGACCCGGAACGGCTCATCCGGTTCCTGCGCACGGCAGGCCCCGAGCTCGCGGCCGACAGCACGCTCAGCGCGGCCGCGGCGGTCTTCACCGGGAACACCATCGCCGCGCTGCGGCCGGACGCGAAGTGGACCGCCTACGAAGAGGCCCCGTCCACGGTGGGCAACCGGGACAAGGCGTTTGAGCCTGACCGCCTGCTCGAAGCCCTGCGCACCGCGGACGACGATGCGGTCGACGGGCTGATTGCCGTGCTCTCGGACTGGGCGCAGGAAGAGCCGGAGGAACCCCCGGCGCGGCCGCCCCGGCCGGTGGCCCGGCCGGCG
>DATITT010000270.1:0-3493 GCA_035467435.1 Arthrobacter sp.
ATTACATCGACAAGGGCAAGCTCGGCGTCTCCACGGGCGAAGGCTTCTACACCTACTGAATCCGCCCAGCGACTCCCGGCGGCGCCGCGCACCTCACGGAAGAGCGCGGTTCAGGGCTTCGTCATGGACTCTGGCGGTGGCGCGAAGGGTGCGGCCGGGTAGAGTCCGGCCACCTGCTGCATGTAATTCGCCCACTGCGGGCCGGCGAGCATGTATCCGTCAATGTTCTTGTAGAACTTGCCGTTGATGGTGACGTTCTGGCCCGGCCGTTTTTGACCTTCCAGCGCGTCGCCGAAGAAGGATGCTGTGGCCAGGCCGGTGGTGTAGCCGACCACCCAGGTGGCGCCGTTGTTGTTGGACGTGCCGGTCTTGGCTGCAACCGGGACTTGATCCTGGACCTTGGGTTCGATGTAGATTCCGGACCCCAGTTTCAGCACATCCTGGAGCACCGCGTTCACTCCGCGGGCTACCTCGGGCTTAACCGCGCTGCGGCAGTCGCTGATCTGGGCCGGAAGCTCCCGTCCCGCCGCATCGGTCACGTCCGTGATGGCGATCGGGGCGCAATACTTGCCGTCAGCGGCGAACGTGGCAAACGCATTGGCCAGGTGGAGCGGCGAGACCCCAATGGCACCCAGCAGGTTGCCCAGCTGGTGCATGTTTACCGGGGCGTTATCCACGCCGCTGTGAAGTCCCACGGTATCCACCATTCTCTGGATGCCGCAGAAGTCCAGCTCGGCGGCCGCAGCGAAGGTCGCCGTATTAATGGAGTTGTAAAGCCCGTAATTGACGGGCATTTTGCGGTAGTAGCCCTCGCCGCTGTTCTGGAGGTCGTCTGCGGCGCCGAGGTCCTTTTCGGCCGTATTGTAGGCCCCGAGGACCTTTCCACAGCTGGACTTCCACGGGAAGTCCAGCGGATAAGTCCGCCGGGCGGCGTCCACCTCGGCGACCATGGACTTGCCCTCATTGAGCCATTCCGCGAAGGTGAACGGTTTCATCGTGGACCCGGGTTGGAACCCGCCGGCGCCGTTCAGGTCATTCCCGTCGGCGTCCTTGGCATCGACGTTGAAGTTCAGCTGGGTGTCGAACTTCCCGGGGGCGGGAAGAAACACGGTGTTTTGCGCCATTGCGAGGATCTGGCCGGTGCCTGGCGCGATCGAGACCAGCGACGCGCCCCACTTGTCCGGGTTGGCCCCGGCGGTGGCATCAACCTGGGCCTGCGCGGCCGCCTGCAGCCGGCTGTCCAGGGTCGTGGTGATGGTCAGGCCGCCGCGGTACAGCTTCTTCCCGCGAGCCGTGGCGTCGACGCCGTACGCCGGGTTGTTGAGGATCAGGTGGGAGACGTAGTCGCAGAAGTACGGCGCCATGTCAGCCGCCGAGCACCCCTGCTTTGCAGGCGTGATCTTCAGCTCGACACCGCTGGCGACGGCGGCGTCATGATCAGCTTGGCGGATTTTCCCCTCGCTGAGCATCTTGTCCAGGACCTGGTTGCGCCGCTGGATGGCGTTGTCGGGGTAAACGGAGGGATCGTAGAAGCTGGGGCTGTTGACCAGGCCGGCGAGCAGGGCAGCCTGCGGCAGGGAGAGGTCTTTTGCGGAGGTGCTGAAGAAATGCCGGGCTGCGGCCTCAATGCCGTACGCGTCCCGGTTGAAGAACACAATATTGAGATAGCCCTCAAGGATCTGGTCCTTGGTGAATTTCTTCTCCAGCTCGAGGGCGAGCTTTATCTCCCGCACCTTGTCGCCGATGCTCTTCTGTCCGCTGAGGATGACCTGATCGGTCCTGTCCGCCGACAACAGGGACTCGTTGATCACGTTCGTTACGTACTGCTGGGTCAGCGTGGATGCGCCCTGTCTGCCGCCGCCGGTCAGGTTTGTCGTGAGCGCCCGGAGAATCCCCTGGGGGTCGACGCCGGCGTGCTCGTAGAAGCGGCTGTCCTCGATGGCGACAATCGCGTCCCTGATGTAGGGGGACATCTGGTCGAGCCTGACCCTCACGCGGTTCTCCGCGAAGAAGGTGGCGATCGGCTTCCCGTCCGCGCTCAGCACTTTGGTTGACTGCGACGGCGGTTCAACCGCCAGATCAGCGGGGAGGTTGTTGAAGAAGGTGATTGACCTGCTGACGGCAACGCCGGCAGCAGCGACGCCGGGAACTGCCAGGCTGGCGACCAGAACACCGCAGATGGCGCTCACGGCAAGGAGACCGAGGACCCTCCAAAGGGCCCCGGCCAGACGAGATCCAATTCGTTCCTTCGGCGCCATCAATGTCCCGCCATTGCGGTCAAAATCCGTGTCCAGAATACGCCGGAACGCCGCCGAAGGGCCAGTGCCGGAGGTCTCCAGGCCGGGACGGTCTCGGGGGCCAAGGACTCTTCCCGCCTCCAGTCCCGTACTGATAGACCGGACTTCTCGTCGGAATTACTTCGAGCGTCCCGGGAGGCCCTCATGACAGAGGTGGCGATTGGCACTGAACGCGGACAAATGCCGGGCTACGTTGCGGTACCGGCCGGCGCGGGTCCGTGGCCCGGCGTCGTCGTTATCCATGACGCCCTCGGCCTGAGCCGCGATACCCGCGGGCAGGCGGACTGGCTGGCCGGGGAGGGATACCTGGCGGTGGCACCGGACCTGTTCTACTGGGGCAGCAGGGCAGTGTGCCTCTGGTCCCTGATCCGCGGCTGGCGTCCGCTCGGTGACCTGGACCGAACCCGCGCATGGCTGGCTGCACACGACGGCTGCACCGGCAGGATCGGAGTCATCGGATTCTGCATGGGCGGTGGCTTCGCCCTCATGCTGGCCCCCGATCATGACTTCGCCGCGGCCAGCGTGAACTACGGCGGACTCGACGGCGCAACAGCCCGGGCGATGCCCCGCGCCTGCCCGATCGTTGGCAGCTACGGCGCCAAGGACCGCTGGCCGGGGGTACGCAAGGTTCCTGCCCGGCTGGAGCCGCTGCTCACCGCCGCCGGGGTGGACCATGACATCAGGGTCTACCCCGGCGCGGGCCATGGCTTCCTCAACCAGCACGACCCGTCGGAGCTGAGCTTCGGGGACACCTTGCTCGCGAAACTGGTGGGCGCCGGCTACCACGAGCCCTCCGCCCAGGACGCGCGCCGTCGCATCCTCGCATTCTTTCGGCAGCACCTGGGCCCTGAAGGGGAGACACGATGACACTCCGCGCCCCGAATTGGGCGTCTCAGGCCGGAGCTGCTGCCGCTACAGCCGGCTTTGTGACCGCTTACCTGGCAGTTGTGCGGCCTCGCCTGCTGAGCACCGGCGCCACCGCAGGGGAAGCGCACGGGCCCTTTCCGGTGGACGGGCTCATCCCGGAAAGCACCCGCAGCGGGACCATGGCCGTGACCATGGATGCGCCCCGCTCGGGCGTGTGGGCCTGGCTGGTGCAGATGGGGACCGACCGGGGCGGGTGGTACAGCTGGGACCGGCTGGACAACTTCGGGCGCGCCAGCGCCCGCACGATTCACCCCGAGTGGCAGGACATT
>DATITT010000271.1:0-4283 GCA_035467435.1 Arthrobacter sp.
GTGGCGACGGAGTCGACACGAAAGGGCCTGCCCCAATCTCAATGGTCGAAGAAGACCAGGCTGGAGTTGATAAGTTCGGCGATCACTTCGGGGTCGTAGGCACGGCGGAGCGATTCGCGGAACGACTCCTTCGACAATGACCTGGCCAGCGTGGCCAGCACTTCGAGGTGCTCGGAGAAGGAACTGGCCGGGGTCGCGATCAGGAGGACCACCGTCGCGGGCCCGTCTGCGGCGCCGAAGTCGAGCGACTTACCGTATTTCGTGATGCCGACGGCGATGGTGGTCCGGGAGACGAACTCGCTGCGGGCATGGGGCAGGCCGATGCCGCCGGGAAGGCCGGTGGCCAGCTGGTGTTCGCGGGCGTTGACGTGCTGGAGGAAGCCCGGAAGATCCGAGATGCGTCCGGCGGCGTACATCCGTTGCGCCAGCTGGGCGGTGGCGTCGAGCTTGTCGGTGGCGTCCATCTCGAGGATCACCATTTCGGGGGTGGTGAGCTCGGCGTCATACCGGTCCAATGGTTCCGCCAAGAGATATCCCTTCGAAGTGGCGTCAGTGCGCCGGCAGTCTCGGGTCGAGGCTGCCGGCGGACGCTGCCGGTCAACGCAGCGGAACGATGTCCTCGACGCCCAATCGTGCTGCGTCAGCGGATTCGTCGTCCGGCTGCTCCTGGCTGAGCCGTTCGGCGTCGACCCTGGCCAGGTAGTGCTTGATTTCGCCCTCGACCTGCGCATCGCTCCAGCCGAGGACTTCTCCCATCAGTTTAGCGACTACCGGTGCGGCGGACACACCGCGGTCCCAGGATTCAATGGAAATCCGGGTCCGGCGGGTCAGCACGTCCTGCACATGCCGGGCGCCCTCATGGGTGGCGGCGTACACGGCCTCGGCGGCGAGGTAGTCGTCCGCGCCGGGCAGCGGTTCGCCCAGTTCCGGGTTCTCCGTGATGAGAGCGAGCACCTCCGGGGCCATCGAACCGTAGCGGTTGAGCAGGTGCTCGATCCGTGCCACGTGGACTCCGGTTTCCTCCGCCATCCGGTTCCGTTTGTTCCACGCGGCCTTGAACCCGCTGGCGCCCAGCAGCGGGATGGATTCCGTGCAGCTGGGCGGGACACGTTCGTCCATGCTGCGGGTGGCCTCGTCGACGGCGTCCATGGCCATGACCCGGTAGGTGGTCCATTTGCCGCCGGCCACGACGACGAGCCCGGGCACCGGGTGGGCCACGACGTGTTCACGGGAAAGTTTGGCGGTGGAGTCGTTTTCGCCGGCCAGCAGCGGGCGGAGTCCGGCATAGACGCCTTCGACGTCCTCGCGGGTGAGGGGACGTTTCAGGACCCGGTTCACATGCTCGAGGATGTAGTCGATGTCCTTGCTGGTCGCGGCAGGGTGGGCCTTGTCGAGGTGCCAGTCGGTGTCGGTGGTCCCGATGATCCAGTGCCGGCCCCAGGGGATGACGAAAAGGACGGATTTCTCGGTCCGCAGGATCAGCCCCACGGTCGATTGGAAGCGGTCCCGTGGCACCACCAGGTGGATGCCCTTGGAGGCTCGGACCTTGAGCTGGCCGCGGTCGGTCACCATGGCCTGGGTCTCGTCAGTCCAGACGCCTGTGGCATTGATGACCTGCTTGGCCTTGATGTTGAACGAGGACCCGTCCTCGTGGTTGACCACCTTCGCACCCACCACCCGTTCGCCCTCGCGGAGAAAGGACACCACGGACATCTGGTTCACCGCGTGGGCGCCATAGTAGGCGGCGGTCCGGACGAGGTTGGCGCAGTACTTGGCGTCGTCGACCTGTCCGTCGTAGTACCGGATGGAGCCGACGAAGGCATCGTCCTTGAGGCTGGGCGCTGCCCGGAGGGTCCCCCGCCGGCTCAGGTGCTTGTGGAACGGCACGCCGCGGCGCTGGCCGGTGGAGATGGACATCGCATCGTACAAGGCGATGCCGGCGCCAACGTAGGGCCGTTCAAAGAACGGCTTGGTCAGCGGGTACAGGAAGGGAACAGGCCGGGCCAGGTGCGGGGCGAGGGCGGAGAGAATCAGCCCGCGTTCGTGCAGCGCCTCTTTGACCAGGGCGAAATCGAGCATCTCCAGGTAGCGGAGGCCGCCGTGGATCAGCTTTGAGGAGCGGGAAGAGGTGCCCGCTGCCCAGTCGTTGGCCTCGACGATGCCGACGCTCAGGCCGCGTGTGATCGCGTCCAAGGCCGCGCCGGTGCCGACGATGCCGCCTCCGACGATCAGGATGTCGAGTTCCTTCCCGGGTTCCGTGGTGCCCCTGAGGACCGCGAGTGACGCTTCGCGTTCCGCAGGCCCAAGGGCACCGCCGGCCTTGGGAGAACCGCCGGGAAATCTGTTCATGTCACGCCTCCATCCGTCTCAAAGCTCGTAGTGCACCCACACTACTTCCAACTTCCCCGGATGGGCAGGGGGCTGTCAGTTGCCGGCGTACGGAGAGACGACGACGTCGACGCGCTGGAATTCCTTCAGGTCCGAATAGCCGGTGGTCGCCATCGAACGGCGCAGCGCACCGATCAGATTGGACGTTCCGTTGGTGTGGTGGCCCGGCCCGAAGAGAACCTCCTCGAGCGGGCCGACCGTGCCGACGTTGACCCTGTCGCCGCGGGGAAGTTCAAGGTGGTGGGCTTCCTGGCCCCAGTGCCAGCCCTTGCCCGGGGCTTCCTGGGCGCGGGCGAGGGCACTGCCGAGCATCACGGCGTCGGCGCCCATGGCGATCGCCTTGACGATGTCGCCCGAGGATCCCATGCCGCCGTCGGCGATCACGTGGACGTAGCGGCCACCGGACTCATCCATGTAGTCGCGGCGGGCTGCGGCGACGTCGGAGATGGCGGAGGCCATGGGCGAGTGGATGCCGAGGGCGCGACGGGTGGTGCTCGTGGCGCCGCCGCCGAAACCGACCAGCACGCCGGCGGCACCGGTGCGCATGAGGTGCAGGGCCGGGGTGTATCCGGCGGCCCCGCCGACGATCACAGGGACGTCGAGCTCGTAGATGAACTGCTTGAGGTTCAGCGGCTCGTGGGCCTTCGAAACATGCTCGGCCGAGACGGTGGTGCCGCGGATCACGAAGATGTCGACGCCGGCGGCCACAACGGTCTTGTAGTGTTCCTGGGTCCGCTGCGGGGTGAGGGAACCGGCAACCGTGACGCCCGCGGCGCGGATCTCCGCGAGCCGGGTGGTGATCAGCTCCGGCTGGATGGGGGCCTGGTAGAGCTCCTGCATGCGCCGGGTGACGGCGGGGCTGTTGGTCTCGTCCTCGAGCGCACCGATCTGGTCCAGCACGGCCTGCGGATCCTCATACCGGGTCCAGAGGCCTTCGAGGTCGAGAACGCCGAGTCCGCCGAGCCGGCCCAGGGCGATGACGGTTTCCGGGGACATGGCCGAATCCATGGGAGCGGCGATGACCGGCATGTCGAAGTTGTAGGCGTCGATCTTCCAGGCGACGGACACCTCCTTGGGGTCACGCGTACGTCGGTTGGGGACGATCGCAATGTCATCCAGGGAGTAGGCACGACGCCCACGCTTGCCACGGCCAATCTCAATCTCGTAAGTCACTGCTCTAGGCTATCCCAGCCGCGGCACCGGCCACGGACCCGGCGGGCGGGCCGTGTAGCCGGAATGTGCCCGGGACTGCAGCGGGGGGTGCTGCGGGGGGTGCTGCCATGGGCAGCGGTGCCCATGGCAGCCGCCCGCAGAATCCCATAGCCTGAGGAAAACGGGCCTCGACGAGCGCCCTTGCCCTACTCCTAGAAAGACCACCCATGGCCCCTGGCCTCTATGGCGCTCCAACTCCTTTCCCCGCAGGCCAGCCCGCGCATCCTCTTGATTACTGGACTTCTCCGGAGCTGGCACGGGTCAGTCCACCCACCGCGCCCTCCCGTTTGCGGCAGTTGGCTGACGCCCAGGGCACCCTTGCTGCGGCCTGGAGCAGCGCCATCGGATCCGGGCCCCTCCTGCTCCTGACCGGTGGCTTCGTCTCGGCCATGTCAGGCAGCCCCGCCTGGGTCTTGATCCTCGGCTTGCTGGGCGTTGCTTTGACGGTGCTGGGCCTGGTCTCCTGGAACCGGGTACGTGGCACACTGCCGAACACCAATAGGCTCCTCATCGTCCGTGGCCCGGGGTCGGCACGCGGCGGCGTCATGATGGTGTCCGTGCTGGCCATCATTGTGGGCGGTATTCTGGCCACCGCTTCCCCCGGGATCGCTTCCCGGGGAACTGCGACGGTGGTCACGGTGAGCGGCGCGTATGTACTCTTTGTGGCTCTCCTGGCAGCCTTT
>DATITT010000272.1:0-4162 GCA_035467435.1 Arthrobacter sp.
CCCCGGGCACCGCTGGCCGGCATCCTGAAATTCGTACTCAAGAGCACCCCGGCGATCGCCAACGACATCCTCAAAGCGGGCATCGACGAGGGGGCCTACCCCCGGACACCGGTCGCCGCGGCGCACGAACTGAACAGGATGTTCAAGGACACCGTGCGGCTGCTCCCCCGCATCACCGCCCCGGTGCGGGTCTACCGTTCCGCGGTGGACCATGTGGTCTCCGACTCGAGCATGGTGGCCCTGCGCCGGGGACTGACCCACGCCCCGCTGGAGGTGATCCGGCTGGAAAACAGCTACCACGTGGCTACGATGGACAACGACGCACCCGAGATCTTCCGCGGCACGGCCGAATTCATCCGGTCGCTGGGTGCGGGAGGCGGCCCGGACGCCGCCCACGCTAGCCAAAAGGACACGGCAGATGACTAGACCGGACCCCAACTCTCCGGATTCCAGCGCCAACCAGGACGACGCCGTCTGGCTGGACCTGGTCGCGAGGCTGGAAGGCAGGGACACGGATGCCAGCCCCGGAACGCCGGACGTCCGGCAGGACCGGGAAGGCAACGAGGACGCGGAAAGCCCGGAGGCGCCCGTCACGGACGCGGCGACCAGCGCGGACACCGACGGCTCCGCGGCGCCCCGGCCCTTCAGCGACTTTGACCCGCTGGGGCTTTCCGCCGGGGCGCCGGTTGAGCTGTCCGCCGAAGAACGGCAGGCGCAGAGCCAGGCCAGCGCAGGCCCCCCAGCCGGCGCTGCCGGAACCGATCGTTCTGAGGCCGCCCCGGGGCCGCGGGACTACGAGGGCGCTGAGGAGGACCCGCTGGGCCCTGGCGACTTCGTGCCGGAGGAACCGCCCAGCCTCGCCGGAACCGACCCGCTGACGGTGCTGGCCTGGCTGGGCGCCGTGGGTGGTCCCATAGCGCTCCTGGTCTCCGCGATGTTCTGGCGTTCCGCCCCGCTGATGGCCGTCCTCGGCATGGTGGCTGCCTTCGCGGCGTCAGTGGTCTTCCTGATGATGAAGCTGCCGGGCGAAAAGGACGAACACGACGACGGCGCACGCATCTGACGGGCTGGCCGCGTTTCCTGCGGTCGCACCCGTGCCGGGACGCCGGCCGGGCTGTGTCCGGCTAACTGTGCATGCGGCTGCTGACCCGGGACAGGTCCGCAGCACCGATCAGGCCAGCGTTCGGGCCCAGGGCCGCCAGTTCAATGTCCGCCGCCGGCCGGAACCCGCGGCCGGTGAGGTTCCGGGCGAAGGCCTTCCGGGCCGGGCCGACCAGCAGTTCGCCGGCGTCGCACAGTCCGCCGCCAATCACGAACTTGCCCGGATCCAGCGCGGCCGCCAGGTTGGCAAGGCCCAGTCCGAGCCACTCCCCGACGTCCTCAAGCAGCTCCCGCGAGGTCGCGTCACCGGCCTTGGCCAGGTCGGTGACAATGACTCCGGTGATGCGGTCCACATGGCCGTCCACCGCTTTGAGGAGTTCCTGGGCCACCGGGGAGTTGGCGGCGGCGAGTTCCCGGGCTTCCCGGCCGAGCGCGTTTCCGGAAGCGTACTGCTCCCAGCAGCCCCGGTTGCCGCACTCGCAGCGGTGTCCGCCGGGCATGATGATCTGATGGCCGAACTCCCCGGCCACGCCGAAGCGCCCGCGTTCCAGCCGGCCGTCCATCACCATGGCACCGCCGATCCCGGTGCCCAGGGTGATGCAGACCAGGCGGTTTTGTCCCTGCCCGGCGCCGAAGCGCCACTCCGCCCAGCCGGCCGCATCGGCGTCGTTGGTCAGCAGCACGGGCCGGCGGAGCAGCCGCTGCAGGTTGTCCCGGAGGGGCTCGTTGCGCCACGCAAGATGGGGGCTGAACAGCACGGTCCCGCCGTCGAGGTCCATCCAGCCGGCCGCACCAATCCCGACCGACCAGATCCGATGGCCTTCGCCGAGCTCCTCGACCAGCTCAACGATCACCTGTTCGACCGCGCGCGGGTCGTTGCCGGGCGTGGACCGCTTGGCCTGGGCGAGGATCCTGCCGTCCGCGTCGACCACACCGGCCGCCACCTTGGTGCCGCCAATGTCCACCCCGATCGCAAGGCCTTTTCGGCCCAGCCGCAGGTGCTCACGGAAACTCTGGCCCGCCGGTCCGCCCGCTGCACCCGCCAGCGTCCTGCGCCGCCAGGCGGCCGTCCTGCGGTACGGGCCAGGCTGCTGTCCGGGTGAAGGTGTGTGCATGGTTCCTTATCCTATTCGCCGCAGCGGCCGGGGACAGCCCGCATTGCCGCTCCGGCCGGACCCAAGGGTTATCAAACCGTAAGGTTACCCACCAGTAGGTGTGGTGGAACACACATGCTTTCAACCGCATACTAGTGTTAGCCGTACCCCTCGCGGGTCCATGGATATCAAAGGAGCTAATGTGCGAGAAATCAGTGTCCCGCCCCTGGTCACCGTCCCCCCGGAAACGAACGTCACCGACCTGGTCCTGCGCCAGGCCGCGAAGGCTTCCAACCCGGCCCTGTTCTCCCGCCTTGACGCGGCCGGACAATGGCAGGACATCCGGGCCACCGATTTCCTGGCGGATGTTTCCCTGCTTGCCAAAGGCCTGATGGCCAGCGGCGTGGCCGCCGGCGACAGGGTCGGCATCATGTCCCGCACACGGTACGAGTGGGCCCTCATCGACTTCGCCATCTGGTTCGCCGGCGCCGTCTCCGTGCCGATTTACGAGACCTCCTCCCCCTCGCAGGTCGCCTGGAACCTGGGCGATTCCGGCGCCGTCGCCGCATTCGGCGAGTCCGCCCACCACGAGAGCGTCATCCGGCAGGCCGCCACCTCCGAAGGCCTCACCGCCCTGGCCCACGTCTGGCAGCTCGAAGGGGCCGGCCTTGACGAGGTCCGCGCCGCCGGCGCTACGGTCAGTAACGAGGAACTGGAGGCACGGCGCAGCCAGGCCTCCCTCAAGGACCTCGCCACCATCATCTACACCTCGGGGACCACCGGACGGCCCAAGGGCTGCGAGCTGACCCACGGCAACTTCGTGGAACTCTCCGAAAACGCGCTTGCCACCTCGCTCAACACAATCGTCCACGAGCACGCCCGGACCATCATGTTCCTGCCCCTGGCCCACGTGTTCGCGCGCTACATCTCGGTGCTCGCGGTCGCCGCCGGCGTCACCGTGGCCCACACACCGGACATCAAGAACCTCCTGCCGGACCTGCAGAGCTACAAGCCGACCTTCATCCTCGCGGTGCCGCGGGTCTTCGAGAAGGTCTACAACTCGGCACTGACCAAGGCAGAGGACGGCGGCAAGGGCGCCATCTTCCACCGCGCCGCGGACACCGCCATCGAGTTCTCCCGCGCCCGCCAGGCCGGCAAGATCGGCCTGGGCCTCAAGCTCAAGCACACCCTCTTCGACAAGCTCGTCTACAGCAAGCTCCGCGCGGCCATGGGCGGCGAGGTGGCCCACGCTGTCTCCGGCGGCGGCCCGCTGGGCGAGCGGCTGGGGCACTTCTTCCAGGGCATCGGCATGCAGATCCTGGAAGGCTACGGGCTGACCGAGACCACGGCCCCCGTCACGGTGAACACGCCGGACCTGATCAAGATCGGCACCGTCGGCGCCCCGATTCCCGGCAATGCCGTGAAGATCGCCGACGACGGTGAGATCCTCGCCAGGGGCGTGTGCGTCATGCGCGGGTACTACAAGCGTGAAGACCTCTCCGGCGAGTCCTTTGTCGATGGCTGGTTCCGGACCGGCGACATCGGACAGCTCGATGAGCAGGGCTTCCTGACCATCACCGGGCGCAAGAAGGAAATCATCGTCACGGCCAGCGGCAAGAACGTTGTTCCGGCCCTCCTGGAGGACCACATCCGTGCCGACGCGCTGGTCTCCCAGGTGCTGGTGGTCGGTGACAACCGCCCCTTCATCGGCGCGCTGGTCACCCTCGACGAGGAGGCCCTGCCCGGTTGGCTGCACCGGCACGGGCTGCCCGCCTCAACGACCCTCGCCGAGGCCGCCGACAACCCGGTGGTCAAGGCCGCGGTGCAGGAACTCATCAACGGCGCCAACCAGTCGGTATCCCAGGCCGAGGCCATCAAGTCCTTCCGGATCGTGCCGGCGGACTTCACGGAGGCCTCCGGGCACCTCACACCGTCGATGAAGGTCAAGCGCGCCCAGGTGATGAAGG
>DATITT010000273.1:0-5874 GCA_035467435.1 Arthrobacter sp.
GGCGGTGGATGTCCCGCCCGTCGAGGGTGACAGTGCCGGCCGCCGGCTTGAGCAGCCGGGCGAGGCCCCGGAGCAGGGTGGACTTGCCGCAGGCGTTGGCGCCGACAATCATGGTCACCTTGCCCTCCGGGATTTCCGCAGAGAGCCCCTCGATCACGGTCCGCTGGTCGTATTTCAGCCTCAGGCCGGAGGTCTGGAGCGTTGCCATCTCAGGCGTCCTTTCGATTGGAAGTGACGAGCAGCCAGAGCAGGAACGGGGCACCGAGGGCGCCGGTGACCACGCCGACCGGCAGGACCGTTCCGGCCAGCAGAAGCGGTGCGATACTGGCGGCAAAGTAGTCGGCGCTCAGGACGACCAGCACCCCGGCCAGGGCCGACGCCGGCAGGCTCGCCCTGCGCACGAACCGGCGGGCGATCGGCCCGGCGAGGAA
This sequence comes from Arthrobacter sp., assembly GCA_035467435.1. Classification (GTDB taxonomy): domain Bacteria; phylum Actinomycetota; class Actinomycetes; order Actinomycetales; family Micrococcaceae; genus Arthrobacter. The sequence continues at coordinate 432 of DATITT010000273.1, forward strand.
CGCGACGAACGCCACAGGCCCGGCCGCCGCCGTCGCCGCAGCGGCAAGCCCGACGGCGGTGACCACGATGCCCAGCCGGGCCGCTCCGACCCGGACGCCGAGGCCTGCGGCCGTGTCATCGCCCAGCTCGAGGATGCGCAGCGGGCCGGCGAGGAGCGCGACGGCGGGAACCAGTACGAGCAGCGCAGTACCGAGGACTCCGGCCCGATCCCAGGTTGCGGAATTGAGCGAACCGTTGAGCCAGATCAGGACCTCGGCGGCGGTACGGATGTCCGCCCGGGTCATCAGGAAGCTGACCGCGGCGTGAAGGGCGGCGGCAATACCCACTCCGGCGAGAATCAGCCGGCTGCCTGCGGCGTCGCCCCGCTGGCCCCCGGACCCGAGGGATCCGCTGCGGGAGATCCCGTAGATGATGGCGGCGACGCCCAGGGCGCCGGCGAAGGCGGCGCCCGACACCACGGCACCGGACGCGCCGAAGACGACAATCGCCGTCACGGCCGCGGCGCTGGCCCCGTAGCTGATGCCGATCACGTCCGGGCTGGCCAGGGGATTGCGGAGCATGGTCTGGAACAGCGCGCCTGACAGCCCGAATGCGGCACCGATCAGCGTTCCCACGACCGCGCGTGGCAGCTTGTGCTCCATCACGATGAAGCTGGCACCTGGGATCTTCTCCCCGCCGGTGAGGTGGGCGCCCAGGATCCTGAAGAAGTCGGGGATGGTGACGGTGTAGCTGCCCAGGAGCACGCTCGCCGCGAAGAGCGCCACGACGGCAAGGGCCAGGATGCCCGTCCGGTTGAGCAGAGCCCCGCGGGGTGGCAGAAATCGCCGATGTCTGCGCGGGAGATGGGCGCCAGGTGTCACCTTGGCGGCGGATTCCCGTGCGGGGGGCGCCATGCCGGGTGCGGTCTTTGGGCCGGTGCTCATAGCCCGGCCCCCTTGCTGCGCCGGACCAGCCAGACGAACACCGGAGCGCCGACCAGGGCGGTCATGATCCCGGCGGGGACTTCCCCCGGAAGCAGGATCACGCGGCCGATCACGTCGGCGGTCAACAGCAGGGCCGGGGCCAGAACCAGTGAAAAAGGCAGGATCCAGCGGTAGTCGGGGCCGGTGAGGAAGCGGACGGCGTGCGGAATGACGAGGCCCACGAAGCCGATGGGGCCCGCCAGCGCGGTGGCTGTTCCGCAGAGCAGGACGATCCCGAGGGCGGTGATGCCGCGGGCCAGCCCGACACGCTGGCCCAGGCCGCGGGCGAGGTCGTCGCCGAGGGCGAGGTTGTTGAGGATCCGGCCGGTGGCGAGCACAATCACGGCTCCCAGCAGCAGGAACGGCAGGCCCGGGAGGATCACGGACCAGTCGCGGCCGGCGATCCCGCCGACCTGCCAGAACCGGAAACGGTCCAGGGTGTCCCTGCTGGAGACCAGGATGACGTTCATGAGCGAAATGAGCCCCGCACTCAGTGCGGCGCCTGCGAGGGCGAGCTTCACCGGCGTCGCACCGTCCCTGCCGAGCGACGCGATCAGGTAGACCACGGCGGCGGCGGCTGCGGCGCCGATGAAGGCGAACCAGATGTACCCGGTCAGCGAGGTCACGCCGAACACGTAGATGCCGGTAACGACTGCCAGCGCGGCCCCGGCGTTGATTCCGATGATGCCCGGGTCGGCGAGGGGGTTGCGCGCAACCCCCTGCATCGCGGCGCCCGCGAGTCCGAGGGCGGCCCCGGCGAGCAGGCCCAGGACGGTGCGCGGAATGCGGGCGTGGACGACGGCGTGGTCGCCGCTGGCCGGGTCGAACCGGGTCAGCGCCTGCCAGACGGTGTCCGGAGCCAGGCCACGGGCTCCGGTGGCGAACGACGCCACGGTGACGAGCGCCAGAACGACGACGGCGGCCAGCAGCCAGAGTGCACGCGGTCCCCGGGCGGGGAGGACAACACCCGTGGGCGTCTCCGGGGCGGGGCGGGCGGCTGCGGAAACCGCCGTCGTCGTAAGTGGGCTCATGGTGCGGTGGCTACTTCACCGCGGCAGGAACTTTGTCCGCTGCGCTGGCCAGCTGCGGCAGGAACGTGTCGAGCGCCCAGGGCAGGCTCAGCGGCGAGGACGCGGAGATGGACAGCGTGAGGGTGTTGTCCGAGTCGGCGACGAGGGCACCGTTCTTGATGGCCGGGATCTGGCTGAGCAGCGGGTCGGTCTTGATCGCATCAGCCGTTGTTGCATCCGGGACCCAGGTCACGAAGACGTCGGAGGTGAGTTCGTTGGCCTTCTCGGCGGACCACGGAATGAAGAACTCCTTGGAGCCCCTGGAGTTTTCCTCCACCACCGGGGCCAGCTTCATGCCGATCTCGCTGAGGAAGCGCGGGCGGTTGTCGTTGTCGGTGTACACGTTGACGCCGTCGCCCTTGGCCGGTTCCAGGTTGCCGTAGATGAAGCTCTTGCCGGCCAGCTGCGGGTACTCGGAGACCTTGCCCTGGATCGTGGCTTCGGTCTCGGCGACCAGCTTGCTGGCTTCGGCGTCCTTGCCGAGGGCCTTGCCGATGATGGCGGTGGAATCCTGCCAGGACGTTCCGTAGGCCACCTCCGGGTGGGCCACCACGGGGGCGATCTCACTGAGCTTGTTGTAGTCCTCTTCGCTCAGGCCGGAGTAGGCCCCGAGGATAACGTCGGGGTTGAGCTTGGCGATTTCGGTGAAGTTGACGCCGTCCGCCTCCGAGAACTGGACCGGGGCCTGATCGGAACCGATGCCGGCGCCGAGGCCAGCAAGGGCTGCGTCCTTCCACGGGGTGGAACCCTGGTCGTTGCCGCCCCATTCGTTCTTCGGGACACCTACCGGAACGACACCGAGGGCAATGGCGACGTCGTCATTGACCCAGGACACGGTGACAACCCGCGTCGGCTGTTCCGGAATGGTGGTCTCGCCAAACACGTGGTTGATGGTCACCGGGAAAGCGGAGCTGGCCGGCTGGCTGGGGGCGTCCGCCGCCGTCGAACTGGCCGGGCCGGTGGAGCAGGCGGACAGGGAGAGCGCGACGGCGGCCAGGGCGGCAGTTGCCTGCCCGGAGGCGCGGAGGAAGCGGCGTCTGGGCACGGAGCGGCTCGGGGAAGGGAGAGGCATGGGATTCCTTAGGTCAATGATGCGAACCTAAGTAAGGCTAGCCTATCCTTGCGTAAATTACGCAAACCTTTTGTAACCTAATCGACGGAACCCTGGGCCTTACGCCGTTAACACAGCAACGCGGGGTCACTCACGGCCCATCCCGGTGGGGATTATGGGCGGAAAGTGACCCACGCGACGCGGGGTCAGCGGAGGACGATGTCCACCGGATTCGCCTCGGAACGCCAGGTTCCCTCGGATCCGGGCCGCGGGCCGATCACGGGAGCGGTGAGCACGCCGGAACGGTTGGTGCGCTTGTCCCGCAGGATCTCGGTGACGGACCCAAGGTGCCGGGACAGGTCGATCACGTTTTCGGGTGCGGCCAGGAGCAGCTGGAAACCGAACTCGTGCAGGGCCTTGATGCCGGCGCCGGCGAACTCCTCCGAGGCCAGCACGAAAGCTTCGTCCATCATCACGGTCCCGTAGGTGGTGAACCCCTGCTCGGCGATGCCCAGCTGGTAGCTCAGCGCCGCGGCCATGATGAACGCGGTGAAACGCTGCCGCTCTCCGCCGGACATCGAGCCGGTGTCCGCGTGCATGAAGACCTCGGTCTTCTTCCGCCCGCCCTTCGCCGCCCGGGAGTTCTGGACCTCGCGGTGCTCCTTGCACTGGATGAAGAGGTGTCCGCGGACGTCCAGCACTTCGGCACGCCAGCGCCGGTCCTCCGGGGTCTGCGAGCCGAGCCGCTTCACGAGCGTTTCGAGCGACTTGTAGCGGTTGCCAAGCTCGGCGTCGTCGTCCACTTCCGCGCTGGCGGCACCGGCGGCACCGGACGCCGGAGCGGCTGCCTTTCCGGGCCGGGTGTGCCGGACCTTCAAGGCGTTCTGGATCGCGTCCTTGAACTGCTTCGCGGTGGCGGGCAGGGTCTGCTTGATGTCGAGTTCCAGGAAGCTGCCCTCATGGAAATTCACCTCGGAGAGGATCCCGTTAAGCGGTAGGATCCGGCTGCTGATTGAGCGGCGCTCCTCGTCCAGCAGGTGCAGCAGGGTGCTGAAGGATTCGTGCGTGCGCTGGTTGAAGAACTGCCGGAATTCGGCTTCCTGCGCGGGCAGGCCGTCGCTGACAATCGCATGGTACCGGGCTTCGAACTCCCCCGCGGCGCCGATCGAGGTGCCGTGGTCCGCGGAAATCGCGGTTCCCCACTCCCGGACGAAGACCTCGAAGATGCGCGTGAGCCGCTCCGAGGTCGCCTGCCCGCGGGATTCCGCCGCGTGCAGCTCGGCGAGGAGCCGGGCCCGGACCTCGTTGGCGAGGTTGTCCAGCTCGTGCATTTCCAGGACGTCGCCGAAGTCCGTGAAGTACGGTTCCAGCGCCGTAACGGTGGCGTCCGCCGGCGGAGCCTGCGCCAGGCGCGCCCGCGCGGCGTCCAGCAGCGAATCGGCGGTGGACAGCTGCGAGTCGACCGCCTTGTATTCGCTTTGCAGCACGGCCGCGGCCTCGGTGCTGGACTGGTGTTTCTGCCGGGCCGTCTCGATATTGGCGCGCAGCGGTTCCAGGTCCGCCTGCGCGGCGAGGGCGTCCTTGAGCCGCTGCTCGATCCGGGCGAGTTCGTCCGCCGCCACGGCAGCCGAGACCTGTTCCCAGGGCCGGTGGTCGTCGGCCACGCGGCGCAGGGCCTCGAGCTGCCGGCTCATTCCCTGGTGCGACTCTTCCCGGCTCTGCGCGAGCTCGGCGGCCTTGGCGAGTTCCTGCTGCAGGTCCTCGACCTGCGCGGCCACGAGCTCCAGTTTGGCGGCGTTGTCGAAGCCGAGGACATAGTCCTGCCGGCTGGTGAAGCGGTCGTCCTTTTCCACGGTGTGGCGGTTGCGCTTGACCACACCGCCCAGGCTCAGGCCCTTGTCCAGACGGGCCAGGTCGTCCGGGTCCTCAACGCACGGGTAGGCGAAATCGAGGGCAATCCGCTCCCGGATCCACTCGCCCGCCTCCGCGGACGGTCCCATGGCGAGGATGTCCAGCCTGGTGAGCAGATCGCCGTCGGCCGCATCCTGCACGGCCAGCGCCCCGCCGGCGAGCGGCTTCGAGACGTCCACCGCACGCAGCGCGCCGCGGACCGAGTGGTCGTTGAGGTAGCGGGTCACGGCACCAAAGTGCTCGCCGGCGACCAGCAGCGTGGTGGCGAGGCTGCGCAGCGCACGCTCGGCGGCCGGCCGCCACCGGTCCTGTCCCTCCGCAAGGTCGATCAGCTCGCCGCCGAACGGCATCTGCTCCTCGGGCACGCCCGTGGCGGCCGCGATGGCGCTGCGGTTTTCGATGCTCGACGGCGGCAGCAGAGACTTGCGCGTCCTGAGCGACCCCAGTT
>DATITT010000274.1:0-2475 GCA_035467435.1 Arthrobacter sp.
ACGCCGGCGATGTCCCGTCCGGCGCAGAACGCGCGCCCCTCACCCCGCAGCAGCAGCGCCCGCACTTCGCCGCGCGAGACTGCGGCAGCGGCGTCGTCGTACGCCTGTGTTAAATCCTTCAGGGCCTGCCCGTCCAGCGAGTTGAGCTTGTGCGGGGCGTTCAGGACGATCTCGGCGATGCCGCCGGCGATGGAGAGGGAAATCATGGGGCTCCTGGGGTCGGGGCGGGAAGCTGGGTCGGTGCTTTAGACGTCGAAGTCGACGCTGACTTCCGGCGTCGTGGGGTGGGACTGGCAGGTGAGCACGTAGCCCTTGTCCAGTTCGTCCTGCTCCAGCGCGTAGTTCTCGTCCATGGTGACGGCACCGGCGACCACCTTGGCGCGGCAGGTCCCGCAGACGCCGCCGGCACACGCGAACGGCACGTCCGGGCGGACCCGCAGGGCCGCGTTCAGGATCGACTCGCGGGCGTGCGTGGGGCTGGCCACCTCGCCCTGGAGGCCGTCCAGCTTGAAGGTGATCTTGTACGTGGCCTGCGACTCGTCCACAATCACCGGGCGGCCGGCGTTGCCCTCGGGGCGGTCCGGCTTGCCGGTGGTGAACAGTTCGAAGCGGACGTGGTCCGGGTTGACGCCACGCTCGGCCAGGGTGTCCCGGCAGAGCTGGACGAGCTCGAACGGGCCGCACAGGAACCACTCGTCGACGTCGTCGGCGTGGATGGCGGTCCCCAGCAGGGCCTGCAGCTTCTCCGCGTCGATCCGGCCGCTGAGCAGCGGGGCGATCCGCTGTTCGCGGGAGAGCACATGGTGCAGGGCCAGCCGGGCCGGGTACTTGTCCTTCAGGTCGGCGAGTTCCTCGAGGAACATCACGTCCATGGCGGCCTTGTTGGCGTAGACCAGGTCGAAGCGGGTTTCCGGGTGCGCCGCGAGCAGGGTGCGGGCAATCGCAATGACCGGGGTGATGCCGGAGCCGGCGGCGATCGCGACGAAGGAGCCGGGCTCCCCCGCCAGTTCGCTGGCCATGGCCTCCGGGTGGTTCATCGAGTTCATCAGGTTCTGCTCTTTGCCGTCGCGGCCGTGCTTGGACACGAACGCGCCCATCGGGCTCATGACGTCCAGAACGTCGCCGGCCTTGAGTTCGGCGTTGGCCCAGGTGGAGAACTGCCCGCCGAGGTCCTTTTTGACCGCGACGCGGATCTCGCTGCTGCCGTCCGCGAAGCTCCGCGGTTCGGCGCAGATGGAGTAGCTGCGCCGGATTTCCTTCGGCTCGCCGTTCTCATCCGGGAGGGTGGTGCGCAGGGCGACGTACTGGCCCGGGAGGTAATCGAACTGGCCGGCGAGCTCGGCGGGAACGCCGAAGGTCACCTCGATCGCATCGTCGGTGAGCCGGCGGACCTCGTCCACGGTCAGCGGGTGGAAGGACGCGCGGCGGCGGCCGGTGGCTGCAGCCGTTTCAGCGGCGGTCTGGCGGACAACAGTCATGGGTGCACCTGTTCCTTACAAAACTTTGAAGTAGTCGAACGGTTCCTTGCAGTCCTGGCAGACGTACAGCGCCTTGCAGGAGGTGGAACCGAAGCGGGTGAGTTCCTTGGTGTTCAGCGATGAACACTGCGGGCACTTGACGGCGAGGGACAGGCGGACCGGCCCGGCGTGACGCAGGGCGGCCGAGTGGCCGGAGGGCGGCGCGATGCCGTATTCCTGCAGCTTGGCTTTGCCGGCCTCGCTCATCCAGTCGGTGGTCCACGCCGGGGAAAGGACCATTTCCACGGTGACGCTGGGGTAGCCTTCGCGCTGGAACGCCGCCTTGAGGTCATCGCGGATGGCGTCCATGGCCGGGCAGCCCGAGTACGTCGGCGTGATGGTGACCTGCACCGCGGGGACCATGCCGCCGTCGTCGTAGAGCTGGACGTTGCGCAGGATCCCCAGGTCCTCGATGGTGAGGACCGGGATTTCCGGGTCAGTGACGGTGGCCGCGAGGTCCCAGGCCTTCTGCTCCGGAGTCTTCTGCTCCGCCGGGCGGCCGTCTTCGGCCGTGGGGTGGCTGACGTACATGTCCATGGTGGTTACCAGCTGGCTCCGGGGTACTCGCGGGCGAGCACCTGCATTTCGGCGAGAATATAGCCGAGGTGTTCGGAGTGCAGTCCCTGGCGTCCGCCGCCGGGGGCGGGCTGGACCTTGGGAATGTCCAGTTCGGCTGCGGCGAGGACCTCGCCGGTGAGGCGGTCGAAGTCGGCACGCAGGCTGGAGGGCTCGACGGCGGCGCCGCTCGCGCTGAGGCGGGCGGTGAGCTCGTCGTCGCGGAACAGCTCGTCCACGTAGGGCCAGATGACCTTGAAGGCGTGGATCATCTTCTCGCGGGACTCGTCCGTGCCCTGGGCCAGGCGCAGCACCCACTGGGCGCTGTGGTCGCGGTGGTAGTCCACTTCCTTGACGGCCTTGGCGGCGATGCCGGCCAGGGTGGCGTCGGTGGACTGGGTCA
>DATITT010000275.1:0-5274 GCA_035467435.1 Arthrobacter sp.
TGTTCGAGGTGGGCGGCACCGCGCTGCTGGCCATCCACACCCCGGGCCATTCCCCAGGCTCCACCTGCTTCTACCTCGAAAGTGAGGAAACGGTCTTCACCGGCGACACCCTCTTTAGCGGTGGACCGGGCGCGACGGGACGCTCGTACAGCGACTACCCCACCATACTGACCTCCATCCGCGAACGGCTGCTGGCGCTGCCCGCCGAAACCGTGGTCCGCACCGGCCACGGAGACAACACCACGATCGGCGCTGAACGGGAAACGCTGGCTAAGGTTTCCCAGTAGCGCAAAGTCTCTAAGAGCAGGATGCCGTTGAGGTGCGCCAGGACGGCTGGCGCGCCTCAACGGGCGTTGTGAATTTGAACGGCGTGAGCCGCAAAGGAAGTTGGAACAATGAAGTTCGGCAAGCAGCCCGCCCCCGTTGCGGACATCAACGAGGACAATCTCGCAGTCCACAAGCCCAAAACGGAAGCGGCCGGGGTCAAGGCCGTGATGGTGGCCCTCGAACGCGCCGTGGCGCAGGCCGGGGTAACCCGGACGGCGCAGTCCCTGCTGCGGTTGAACCAGCAGGGCGGTTTCGACTGCCCCGGCTGCGCGTGGCCGGAATCGGCCACGAAGCGGAAGGCGGCCGAGTTCTGCGAGAATGGCGCCAAGGCGGTGGCCGAGGAAAACACCCTCCGGACGGTAGGGGCGGAGTTCTGGGCGCGCCACTCGATCGCCGAACTCGCCGGGAAGACGGAGTACTGGCTGGGTAACCAGGGCCGGCTGAGCGAACCGGTGGTGATCCGCGAAGGGGAGTCCCACTATTCCCCGATCTCCTGGGCGGAGGCATTCGACCTCATTGGCGAACACATCCGGGCCTCCACTCCGGACCGCTGCGTCTTCTACACCTCCGGCCGCACCGCGAACGAGACCGCGTTTATGTACCAGCTGTTCGCGCGGGCCCTGGGCACCAACAACCTGCCGGACTGCTCGAACATGTGCCACGAGTCCTCAGGTTCGGCGTTGAACCCGACCATCGGCATCGGCAAGGGCACGGTGTCCCTGGAGGACATCCACGACTCCGAGCTGATCTTCGTGGTGGGCCAGAACCCCGGAACGAACCATCCCCGGATGCTCTCGGCCCTGAAGGAGTGCAAAGACAAGGGCGGCAAGGTAGTGGCGGTCAACCCGCTTCCGGAGGCAGGGCTCTTCAACTTCAAGGATCCGCAGACCGTCTCGGGCGTGGTGGGCGGCGGCACGCCGCTGGCCGATGAGTACCTGCAGATCAAGGTGGGCGGTGACCTGGCACTGTTCCAGGCACTGGGCCACCTGCTCCTGGTGGAGGAGGAACGCAACCCGGGCACCGTCGTCGACCGTTCCTTTATAGACGCGGAGACCGACGGGTTCGACGCCTACCGCGACGCCCGTGGCGAGCTGGACTGGGCGGAGACTGAGAAGGCCACCGGTCTGACCCGCGAGCAGATCGAAACCGTGGCCGGGATGCTCATCAGGTCCAAGGCCACCATCTTCTGCTGGGCCCTGGGCGTAACGCAGCAGCCGCACTCGGTGGACACCATTAAGGAAATGGTCAACGTCCTGCTCCTGCAGGGGAACTTCGGCAAGCCCGGCGCGGGCGCCTGCCCGGTCCGCGGACACTCGAACGTACAGGGTGACAGGACCATGGGCATCTGGGAAAAGCCCAAGGAATGGCTCCTCGAAGCACTGGACAATGAGTTCGGGATCGAGTCCCCGCGGGATCACGGCTATGACGCGGTCGAAGCCGTGGAGGCGTTCGAGCGTGACGAGGTGGACGTTTTTGTGTCCATGGGCGGCAACTTCTCGCTCGCCTGCTCGGACACCGAAACCCTGGAAGCCGGCATGCAGCGGATCGGCCTGACCGTGCACATCTCCACAAAGCCCAACCGGTCCCACGTGGTGCACGGCCGCACGTCCCTGATCCTGCCCACGCTGGGCCGGACCGACAAGGATGACAAGCACCCCAAGGGCGCGCAGTTCCTGTCCGTGGAGGACTCCATGTCCGTGGTCCACTCCACCCAGGGCCGGCTGCAGCCGGTCTCTGACCACCTGCTCGCCGAACCGGTCATCGTGGCGCGGATGGCCGAAGCGACCTTCGGGCCGGAACACCTTGTGGACTGGAAGGGCATGGCCGAGGACTATGACGTGGTCCGGGACCACATTTCCCGCGTCCTGCCCGGATTCGAGGACTTCAACGCCAGGGTGCGGACCAAAAACGGCTTTGTGCTGCCGAACCCGCCGCGCGACACGCGCTCCTTCAAAACGGACATCGGCCGCGGCCGCTTCACCGTCAGCCCGCTGGAATACCTGACCCCTCCCGGCGGCCATCTGGTCCTCCAGACCATTCGCAGCCACGACCAGTACAACACCACGTTCTACGGCCTGGACGACCGGTACCGCGGCATCTCGGGCGGACGGCGCGTGATTCTGGTGCACCCCGAGGACCTGGCGGAACTCGGTTTCAAGGACCGGGACCTCGTGGACGTGGTCAGCACTTTCCGTGGGCACGACAGGCAGGCGGACAAGTTCCGGCTGGTGGCCTACCCTACGGCGAAGGGCTGCGCCGCCGCGTACTTCCCCGAAGCCAACGCGCTGGTCCACAAAGAGAACGTCGCAAGGGAATCCAACACCCCCGGCTTCAAGGCAATGTTCGTCCGGTTTGTGCCGCACGAAGCGGAGCCCGAATCAGGCGAAGAGTCCGCGTCGCTTGCGGCGGCCACTGCCGGCTGACCCGGGAAAGCAGCGGCCCCGTCTCCGGGGGAGGCGGGGCCGTGCTTCTTGCGTCAGCCAGTCAGCGGAGTTCGTGCACCGTCACCGGAGTCCGTGGCTGTGCGCCAGCGCGATCGCCTCGGTGCGTGAACCGACGTCGAGCTTCCTGAACAGGTTCCGCACGTGGAACTTGACCGTGTTCTCGCTGATGCCCAGCGTGGAGGCGATGGTCCGGTTTCGTTGCCCGGCAGCAAGGTGCTGGAGCACCTCGAGTTCCCGGGCGGCAAGGTCCCAGCCGGTGACATCCCCCGCCGGGCGTGACGCTTGCAGGTCCAGGGGGAGGGTGACAAAAACGTCCGCACCCCAGCCCGGCATAACATCGATCCGCAGTGTTCCGGTGAGCGCCTGGACCCGGCGGTCCAGGCGCTCAATGCTCGGGGCATCGGCTTTGAGTGCGCCCCGGCCGTCGTCGCGGACGTTGATCAGCAGGTTTTCGCCGTCGCAGTCCCACTGCGTCCGTACCCTGCTGACATCAGGTTGTTCCGTCATGGCCAGCACAAGCCCGCGGACGATGGCCCGTGCCGCGTGGGCAACTTCGCCGGGCAGGGCCCTTCCGTTGAGCGGCGGTTCGATAAATTCGATCTCAATGCCGCTGTAGCGTGTGAGCGGCCGCAGGTCCTCCCGCAGGCGTTCGAAGGCTTTGGCAACGGGCTCTTTCACCAGGTCCGTTGTGCGGTCGCTGTGGGTCCGGAGCCCGATCAAAGCCTTGGCCGTGAGGTCGGTCACGGTGGTGCGTGCTGCCGCATCACCCAGGGAGGATGAACGCAGGGCCGCGAGGAGCGTCTCCAAGGTGGTGGAGTGCACATCGGTTAGTTCCGCCGTCACGCGGAGGCGTTCGGCGGATGCCGCCCGCGATTCGAGCAGGTACGACGGCGGCGCATCAGCCACCTTCTCCCGGATCCGCCGCGCCGTGAGGCGCCACAGATACGTCACCAGGTCCAGCCCGGCGCTGCGCCCCGGATCGGCAGGGGGATCGGTGAGGACCAGGAGGGCGTTGCTGGAGGCATGCTTCAGGGCGAGCACGGGGCGGGTCTGGCCGGCGAGCTCGGCGTCCCCGAACCAGGGTCCCTCATCCTTGAGGGTGGAACGGAGCGTGTCCAGTTCAGTGATGGAGACCCGGGAGATGATGTCCTCATCGCCGGCCTTCTTCTGCGGCCGGCCGGTGCAGTCTTCAGTGAAGATCACCAGCGCGCTGCTTCCCATGTAGGGCAGCGTGGCGTCACGCAGGCGTTCTGCTATCTGGGAGAGGGGGGCATCGGCCAATGCTGCGACGCTCTGTAAAAGCGGCCACGGCAGGTCTGGAAGAGGCATGGTGAATCCCTTCAGGGGCTGATGGGCGACGTTGCTCATCCGGACAGCCTACCCGGGCAGAAACGTCCTTCCAACCCAAAAGGGTAGTAAGAACCGTCAGAAAACAGTGTTACCCCTGCCCACTTGGTTCGCAATCATTGATATCAACCAGAAAGTATCCGTCCGGCCGTTCCAGGCCGACCAGATCCAAAGGACAAACTGTGAACCCGACAACGAATGTAACGCTCCCCGGCGCTGCAATTGCAGCAACACTCAACTGGACGCCCGCAGACGACCGTGCGGTGGACACCGCCCGTGTTTTGGCTGCGGATGCTGTGGAGAAGGTTGGTAACGGCCACCCCGGCACCGCCATGAGCCTGGCTCCGGCCGCGTACCTTCTCTTCCAGAAGCTGATGCGCCACGACCCCCGCGACCCGGACTGGCTGGGACGTGACCGTTTCATCCTGTCACCGGGCCACTCCTCGCTGACCCTTTACATCCAGCTGTTCCTCTCCGGCTACGGCCTGGAACTGGATGACCTGAAGGCGCTGCGCACCTGGGATTCCCTCACCCCGGGCCACCCCGAGTACAAGCACACCGCCGGTGTGGAGATCACTACCGGTCCGCTGGGCCAGGGCCTTGCCTCCTCGGTGGGCTTCGCCTACTCGCAGCGCCGGATGCGCGGCCTGTTCGACGCGGACGCTGCCGAGGGCACGTCGCCGTTTGACCACACTATCTGGGTCATCGCCTCCGACGGCGACATCCAGGAGGGCGTGACCTCCGAGGCTTCCTCGCTGGCTGGCCACCAGGAACTGGGCAACCTCGTAGTGGTGTACGACGAGAACCACATTTCCATCGAAGACGACACCGACATCTCCTTCACCGAGGATGTCCTCAAGCGTTACGAGGCCTACGGCTGGCACACCCAGCGCGTGGACTGGACCGAGACGGGCGAATACGTCGAGGACGTCCAGGAGCTCTACGCGGCCCTGCTCGCGGCGAAGGCTGAGACGTCCAAGCCGTCCATCATCTCGCTGCGCACCATCATCGGCTACCCGGCCCCGAAGAAGCAGAACACCGGTAAAATCCACGGTTCCGCCCTCGGTGCTGACGAAGTGGCAGGCCTGAAGTCCGTGCTGGGCTTCGACCCGGAGAAGTCCTTCGAGGTGGACCAGGACGTCCTGGCCCACGCCCG
>DATITT010000276.1:0-10103 GCA_035467435.1 Arthrobacter sp.
AGGTAGAAGACGATGCTGAGGATGGACAGGACGGCGACGTAGACCGGGAACACCCAGGTGAGGCCCTGGGACTGGAGCCAGACCAGCAGGTAGGACGCGGTCCCGCCGAAGAGGGCGACGCCGATCCCGTAGCCCAGCGCGACACCGGTGCCGCGGCAGTTCTTGGGCATCAGGGACGTGCTGACCACGTTGTAGAGCGTCATGTTCAGGACCAGGACCAGGGACCCGCCGAGCAGGACCGCAGCGAAGCCGCCGATACCCGGCTGGACGTACATCAGCATGAGGAACACGGAAGGGATGGCCAGGATGCGGGTGACCAGGAACCAGCGGGACATTGACTTGCCGTCGGCCAGCTTGCCGATGATCCAACTGCCGGCCACCAGGACCACGCCCAGGGCGGTGGTGAGGGCGAAGACCGCCGTCGGGTCTTCCTTGAAGCCGCTGCGGGCGGCGCTGGGCAGGCCGACGTTCCAGGCGTAGTTGTAGGCCTGGGCTGCGCCGACGACGAAGATGATCGCCAGGACGGAGAGCCAGTGCTTGCGGACCCCGGACCAGACGGCGCCGGAGGAATTGTTGGCCATTTCTTCCGGACGCATGGTCTCGGGGAGGGCCCGGCGCAGGTAGATGACCACGAAGCCAAAGGCCGCGCCGATGAAGAACGGCACGCGCCAGCCCCAGTCGGCCATCACGGCGCCGCCGAGGGTGAGGCTGCAGAGGAAGCTGACCAGCGAAGCGAGCAGGATCCCGATGTTGACGTAGAAGGACATGATGCCGGCGACGTAGCCTTCGCGGCCCTCCGGCACCAGTTCCACGGCGTGCGAGGTGGAGAGCGGGGCTTCGATGCCGGTGGAGATGCCCTGCAGGATGCGGCACGCCACGAGGATGATGCCGGCCCAGACGCCGATTTGTTCGTAACTGGGGCAGACGGCGATGACCAGGGTGGTGCCGGCCATCAGCATGATCGAGAGCAGCATCACCCGCCGCCGTCCGATCCGGTCAGCCAGGGTGCCGAGCAGGACGCCGCCGAGCGGCCGGAACGCGAAGCCGACGGCGAATACGGCGAGGGTGTTCAGCGTGGCGGAGAGGGGGTCGGTGTTGGGGAAGAAGTTCGGGCCGATGAACGCCGAGAGGAGGCCGAAGATCATCCAGTCGTACCATTCGAGGGCGTTGCCGAGGCCGAGGCCCAACAGGCCCTTGCGGACCTCGGGGGTCAACTTTTTGGAGTTCGGGGAGGTGGCCGTGACTGCGCTGTCAGGCCTGGTGTTGTCGAGCATAGGGGTTTCGAGCATGGAAATGTCCTTACGCTTACGCCAGGGGGAGGCGAGGGAGGGTATGACGCATCGCCGTCCGGGGTTAAGGGGCGGTGGCTGCGAATGTGGCAAGGACTGTCAGCGGGCAGGTTCAGGCCGCGACAGTAAGGGAGCAACGGCTGGGCCGGTTGGGGCCGGCGCAGTTACCACGCGTGAGGTGCGTTGACCCAGATCGCTACGCATACCTCTTCGTAGCTGTTCTTGTACCAGTGCGGGGTGTCCGAGGAGAAGGTGATGGAATCGCCCTCCTCGAGCGTGTAGCACTCGCCGTCCAGGAAGATATCCTTCCGGCCGGAGAGAATGATGCCAAATTCCTCGCCGCTGTGGCGGAAAGGGGTGGCACTGGTGTCGTGGCCGGGCGGGCTGACAATCCATTGGGCTTCCAAGGCGCCGTTGAGATCGGGCGTGAGCAGTTCATAGACTGCCTCGCCCACGGATTTCTTGGTGACGCCCTTCAGGTTGCGCCGCTCGGCCTTGCGGACCACGGGGGACCTGGTTTCTTCCTGGCCGATGAAGAACTTCCCGACCGGGATGTCCAGGCCGTGGGCCAGTTGCGCCAGGGTGGTGAAGGACGGGTTCGCCAAGCCGCGTTCAATCTGGCTGACGATGGCCGGGCTGAGGCCCGTGATCTCCGAGAGCTTGGCGAGCGTCATGCCCTTTTCCTTGCGCATGGAACGAACCTTGTTGCCGACCGTGGCCAGCAGGGCGCTGGTCGCAAGGGGGGCACTGCCCGTGACGCTCTCGGTGGTCATTCGATGTCCTTCACTTGGTGACCTGACTCACACAACTATAGTGAAGATTTTTAGCAGGTCAATGATTCTGTCTTGATTAAAGTGAAAATATTTACAGGACTGCGGTTTCGGGGTGGGTGGCGTGGCTGCGGCGGCGTGGGGGCGATGCCCGGTGGTGGGGTCCCGGCGATGTGACACAAATGGCCGCCAAACGGAGGGCAATAGCGGCCATTTCTGACGAATGGATGGGGCGGGCGGCTCATAGCGGCCACTTGTGACGAATGGATGGGGCCTCGGCCGCGCCGGCGCCACATAGGGCGGCCATCCGCACGCACCGCAAACGCCCGCCACCCCGCGAAACCCCGGCACAACCCCACGACGCCCTGCACACATAAAGCTGGTGCAGCAGCTGCGTTTCCGCGAGGCGACTGCACCAGCAGGTAGTACGAATTTTCAGATTGCTATGAAACGTTACTCATTCGCGGCTCCCTTTTTCCCGGTTGTTTACTTACCGGGTCTCTGCGTCGTCAGCCAGATGCCTCGACATCAGCCAACCGGCGCCTACCATTGCTACGCCTATGATCATGAAAGCCCACACATCCATGGCGTTCAGCGACAGGAAATTGGCCGCCGAGTCCACACCAACGATGAGCCCGTAGACGCTAAGGACGATGTACAGCAGGCCAAAGCCCATCAGGAAGTTCCGGGCACCCATGGGGTTGTTCCGGGACATGGCCAAGCCGGTGGCGCCGATCGCGAGCTGAACGAGGTTCAGCAGCATCGATACCTGGAACACGCCCAGGAACAGGGCCGCGGAAGCCGGTCCCAGGAACGCCAATTCGCTGTACTGCGTGGTGATGACCGGGATGAACCCCAGGATGCCCACGACTATCAGGACGATACCTACACCCATGCCGACGTTCTGGACGTCCGTCCGTCCGAAGTGAACGCCGTGTGCGTGTGGAGATGCGGTGGTCATTTCTGCCTCCAACCACTGATTGCGGACACTCCAATTTTACGGCGGAGTAGTGAAAAAAGCGCCAGCAAATAGGGCAGTTGAATTCATCTCTTAACCCCGGGAACCCGGCAAAACCCCTGCAAATTCCCTGCCAAATCGGTTGGTTGAGCCTGTCGGAACGGGCAGGAACCCCGGCACGTGGCACCATGGAACACGATGAAACTGCGCGCTGATCAGACCTGGGAACGTGGACTTCCGATGCCGTTGTGGCTGCAGGGAGCCCTCGAGTCCGCGCAGGCAGCCATCATTTCGGCCCTGGTGGTGGCCGCGCCGATTCTCGCCGTGTGGGCCACGGCCGGTTTCCTGAACGGCGCACCCGACGCCCTGGCCCGCCTCGCCGGCCAGGCCTGGCTGCTGATCCACGGCGTCCCGCTGCTGCTGGACGTCGCGGCCGTAGGCTCCGCGGCCGCCTATCCGCAGTCCGGCGTCCTTTCGCTCACCCCGCTGGGATTGACCCTGATCCCGTTCCTGCTGGCCTGGCGCGCCGGCCGCCGGCTGGCCCGGGCCTCGTACACGGACCAGCTCTGGCAGGCGCTGCTCGGCTCCTGGCTGATGTATGCCGCGTTCGGTCTGACCACCGGCTTTGTCTGCCGCACGGACGACGTCGGCGTGGGCCTCTGGTCCGCCGCCCTCATCCCGCTGATCCCGGTCGGGCTCGGCATGGTGATCGGCGCCCGCCGTGAGGCGGGATCCTGGAGCCGGCTGATCGGCGTCGACGCCGTAGCCTGGCTCTCCCGCACCAGCCAGCATTCGCGCTGGGCCGGGTCCTACCTGGGGTCCGCGATCAAGGCCGGCTTCGTGGCGCTGATGGCGAGCCTGGCGATGTCCTGCGTGCTGCTCGCCGCCACCCTCTTCATCCACTGGAACCTTGTGATCGCGGTCTATGAAGCGGTCGACGCCGGAGCGATGGGAGGTGCCGTGCTCACCATCGTGCAGCTCGGCTTCCTGCCCAACCTGGCGGTGTTCGCGCTCGCCTGGATCTCCGGCGCGGGAGTCGCCCTGGGCGTCGGCTCCCAGGCCGGGGCGCTGGCCACCGCCGTCGGGCCGCTGCCGTCGATCCCGGTGTTCGCGGCGCTGCCGGCCGGGTCGCTGGACTTCGCGATGGCCGCGTTGGTGGTGCCGGTCCTCGCCGGTACCCTGGCCGGCTGGTGGTTCCTGCGCGAAGGCGAAAACCACCTCGACGAATGGCTCTCGATCAAGATCCGCGCCCGCTGGTTCACCGCCACGGTCTCCACCCTGGCGCTCGGCGTGATGGTCGGCAGCGTCGCCGGGCTGCTGGCAGCGGGCCTGGCCTGGCTGGCGGGCGGATCCGCCGGGATCGGACGGCTCACGGAGATCGGACCCGACCCGCTCCGGACGGCACTGTTCGTGGCCGCGGAGGTGGGGATCGGCGTCGTGATCGGTTACGCCGCGGGACCGTGGCTGGAACGCCAGCAGAAGCTGCGCGAAGCGGACCTGGAGACGGCGGCCCTGTGACGCGGAACCGCGTCTAGCGGAACCGCGGCAGGGACTCTTCCAGCTGGGTCTGGCACATGGAGGCGGCCTGCTGGGTGAGGGCCTGGCGGCTGCACTGCTGGTAGTCCCGGACCTGGTCGAAAAACAGCGCCGAGGTCGCCAGCAGCAGCACCTGCACGGCCAGGACCACCATCCCGGAGATCGTCCCGAACAGCACGAACTTGGATTCCTTCAACTTGGCGTACCGGACCAGCACCATGATGCCCAGCACGATCGCGGTCACCGTCAGGAGTGCACTCAGCCAGAGGTAATTGAGGTCCAGCTGGTAGACGAAGAACGACCCCAGCACCGCGACAATGAAGCTGCGGAACAGATTATGGGTCTTGGCCTGCGAGGCTTTGGCTGCGTCGCTGAGCGGGTGCTGGCCTTGCGGCTGGCCACCCTTGCTGCCGGCGGAGTCGTTCGGGGGATTCATGGTTTCCAGCCTACGCGAGCGGCCCCATAAGCTAGGACAATGCGCATCGTAGTCCTCGTCTCCGGCACCGGCTCCAACCTCCAGTCCGTCATCGACGCCGTGCAAGAGGGCCGGCTCGACGTCGAGATCGCCGCCGTCGGCGCGGACCGGCCCGGAACCTTCGGGGTGGAGCGCTCGGCCGCCGCCGGAATCCCGACCTTCGTGGTGGACTTCAAGGACTACCCGGACCGGGCCGCCTGGAACGCCGCACTCACCGACGCCGTGGCCGCGTACTCGCCCGACGTCGTCGTGTCCTCAGGGTTCATGCGGATCGTCAGCGCGGATTTCATCGACGCGTTCGGCGGCAAATACCTCAACACCCACCCCGCCCTGCTGCCGGCGTTCCCCGGCGCCCACGGGGTCCGCGACGCGCTGGCCTACGGCGTGAAGGTCACCGGCTGCACGGTGCACTGGGCCGACGCCGGGGTGGACACGGGCCCGATCATTGCGCAGGAAGCCGTGGCGGTCGCGGACGGCGAGACCGAGGAGTCCCTGCACGAGCGGATCAAGGTGGTGGAGCGCCGGCTCCTGGTTTCCACCCTGGCATCCCTCGCCGCCGCGGAGACCCCCGCGCCCGCCACGTCCGCCACTGACTAGTCCGCCCCCGCCTGACCACCCCCGCCGACCACCCCCGCCGACCACTCCCGCCGACCACTCCGTTGCGCTATCACTCTTGGTGCTTAAGAGGGGCTCAGAGGCACCAAAAGTGATAGCGCATCGGCGGGGGGAGCGGGGCGGCGTAGGAGAGGTGGCGCTGCTTGGTCTCGGGGGCGAAGAACGCCATCCACAGCACACTCAGCAGCACCAGCGCACCGGCGATGGCGAACGAGGTCGCGAGGCCCAGCTCCGGCCAGAGGAACGCCGCGAAGACCAGCGGGCCGAAGCCGGCACCGAGCCGGGAAAACGTTGAGGCCCAGCCGAAGCCCGAGCCGCGCAGCTCCGTCGGATACAGCTCCGAAACATAGGCGTAGAGCACCGGGATGGCCACCTGCACCACAAAGCCGAACACCAGCAGCCAGAACACGGCCGCCGTCGGGATGTCCACCACGATCGCCACGATCACCAGGGTCAGCGCGGACAGCGGGCCGGTGATCGCCAGGATCCACTTCCGTCCGACCCGCTCCACCAGCAGCGCGGCAACCACCACGCCCAGGAGCCCGACGGCGGCCATGGAGGCGGTGGTGAGGAAGGCCTTGTACTCCTCGAAGCCGGCGCCGATCAGGATCCGGGGCATCCAGGTCAGCGACAGGTAGTAGACCAGCAGGATGCTGAAGAACAGTGACCAGGCCGCCGTCGTGATCTTCCAGTCGTACTGCCAGAGCAGGCGCAGCTGGGTCCAGGCGCTGCCGGCGGAGAGCCGCGGCGCGTCCTGCGCCTCGGGCAGGCTGTAGGCGCGGGGCTCGGCCCCGGTCGCCGCGACGAGGTCATCGATCACCTTGGCGGCCTCCTCCCGCCGGCCCTTGCGGATCAGGAACAGCGGGGATTCGGGGACGCTGCGGCGGACCCAGAACACCAGCAGCGCCGGCAGCACCATCACCATCATGGTCAGCCGCCAGTCCCCGTACAGGGCCACGAGCCCGGCGGACACGAACCCGCACAGTGCCGCGCCGATCGGCCACCAGCCGTCCATCGCGGTGAGGACCTTGCCGCGCTGCTTGCGGGGCGTGAACTCGCCCACCAGTGCGTAATCCACCGGGATGCAGCCGCCCAGGCCGAAGCCGGCCATAAACCGGAACGCAACGAACCAGAGGAAGTCGGGGGAGAAGGCGCCGAGCACGGTGAAGACCGAGAAGATCAGCAGGGTGGCGGTGAAGGCCTTTTTGCGCCCGATGGTGTCCGCGATGGTGCCCCAGATGAAGGCGCCCAGGGCCATGCCGATCAGGTTCGAGGCGCCGATCCAGGCGGCCTCGCCCGGGGTGAGGGACCAGTGCTTGGACAGCAGCGGAATCAGGATGCCGTTGAGCGTGACGTCCCAGGCGTCGAACATAAAGCCCAGGCCGCCGATCAGGAAGATCCGGCCCTGCACTTTCCAACGCCACGGCAGTTCCTGGACCACCTGTTCGCCGCTGGGCACAGTGGTGTACGTATTCATCTCAGCCTCCTGGGAAAACTCTACGTGGCCCGGCCCGCCGGTGCGGTTCGCTTCATACTCCGGCGCGCGGGAAGGCCCGGCGCGCCGACGCGATAAACTGGCCGCATCCCCACCACCCGCGGCCCCGCCGCGATATAAGACGGAGACTTTTGTGAGCTTCACGCCGCTTGACCGTGTATCCATCGACCGTGTTCCCATCCGCCGTGCCCTGATTTCGGTCTACGACAAGACCGGTCTGGAGGAGCTCGCGAGGGGCCTGCACGACGCCGGCGTCAAGATCGTCTCCACCGGCTCCACCGCCAAGAAGATCGCCGCCGCCGGCATCCCGGTGCAGGAAGTCGAAGAAGTCACCGGCTCCCCGGAAATGCTCGACGGCCGCGTCAAGACCCTGCACCCGCGCGTCCACGGCGGCATCCTCGCCGACCGCCGCGTCCCGGCGCACATGGACACGCTCACGTCGATGGACATCGAACCGTTCGACCTCGTTGTGGTGAACCTCTACCCCTTCGTGGAAACGGTGAAGTCGGGCGCCGCGCAGGACGACGTCGTCGAGCAGATCGACATCGGCGGCCCCGCGATGGTGCGTTCCGCCGCGAAGAACCACGCCGCCGTCGCCATTGTGGTGGACCCGTCCTCGTACCACGACGTCGTTGCCGCCGCTGCTGCCGGCGGCTTTGACCTGAAGACCCGACGCCGGCTCGCCGCCAAGGCCTTCGCGCACACCGCCACCTACGACACCGCCGTGGCGAGCTGGACCGCGGGCCAGTTCCTCGATGAGGACGGCGACGGCGTCATCGACTGGCCCGCCTACGCCGGCCTGGCGCTCGAGCGCTCCGAGGTGCTCCGTTACGGCGAAAACCCGCACCAGCAGGCCGCCCTCTACGTGGACAGGGCCGCCCCGGCCGGCATCGCGCAGGCCGACCAGCTGCACGGCAAGGCCATGAGCTACAACAACGTCGTCGACGCCGACGCCGCCCTGCGCGCCGCGTTCGACTTCGCCGAGCCCGCCGTCGCGATCATCAAGCACGCCAACCCCTGCGGCGTGGCCGTGGGATCGGCCGCCGCGGCGGATCCGATCGCGGACGCGCACGCCAGGGCGCACGCCTGCGACCCGGTCTCCGCGTTCGGCGGTGTGATCGCGGCCAACCGCACGGTCACCGCCGGCATGGCCAGGACCGTTGCGGGCATCTTCACGGAGGTCGTGATTGCCCCGGGCTTCGAGGACGAGGCGGTGGAGATCCTGTCCAAGAAGAAGAACATCCGCCTCCTGGCGCTGCCCGAGGGCTACGGCCGCTATCCCTCCGAAATCCGGCAGGTGTCCGGCGGTGTGCTGGTGCAGATGTCGGACCGGGTCGACGCCGAGGGCGACAATCCGGCCAACTGGACCCTCGCCGCCGGTGAGGCCGCCGACGCCGGCACCCTGGCCGATCTCGCGTTCGCCTGGACCGCCTGCCGCGCCGCGAAGTCCAACGCCATCCTGCTGGCCAACCACGGTGCCGCCGTGGGCATCGGCATGGGCCAGGTCAACCGGCTCGATTCCTGCAGGCTTGCCGTCGAGCGCGCCAACTCGCTGGGTGTGAGCGCGGACTCCGACGGTGCTGTTGGGGGCGATACCCCCGGCGGTGCCTCCAATACTGACGCGAGCGGAGCCCCCGAGCGTGCCCGCGGTGCCGTGGCGGCGTCGGACGCGTTCTTCCCGTTCGCCGACGGCCTGCAGATCCTGATCGACGCCGGCGTCCGCGCCGTCGTCCAGCCCGGCGGCTCGGTCCGCGACGAGGAAGTCATCGCCGCAGCCAACGCCGCGGGCATCACGATGTACTTCACCGGTGCGCGGCACTTCTTCCACTAAGAGGCCGCGCCAACACGGGTGCGCGGGGTTCCGCGCGCCCGGCCGCAGCACGAATGGACATGCCCTCCCTTTCCCGGAGGGCATGTCCATTTGTCGTGGCTACGGGTGGGCGTATCGGGATCATGTCCAGGCCCCGGGTGTTGCGGGGGACATGTCCCGCGGTGCCGGGCGGGCCTGGCCCGGACAGCCGGCCCAGCCGAACCACGGCGCGGGTTTGTTAGCCTCAAGATCAGCAGAAGGGACGACGCTTGATGGCGGATGAGGTGATCCTGGTGACCGGGGCCACGGGTAATGTCGGCCGGGCCGTGGTGGAACAGCTGCTGGCCGCCGGGCGAAGAGTCCGTGCGGCCGGCCGTAGCACGGAGTCCGTGAGGCGGATGTTCGGACAGCGGGTTGAGGCCGTTGCCCTCGACTTCACCGACGAGGCGACCTGGACCGGCGTGTTCGACGGGGTCCGCCAGATGTTTCTGCTGCGTCCGCCGCAACTGGGCAAGCCGAAGACTCAGATCATTCCTGCCCTGGAGTACGCGCGCGCCCGCGGGCTCGAACAGGTGGTGTTCCTTTCGCTCCAGGGTGCGGAGAAGAACAAGGCCGTGCCGCACGCCGCCGTCGAAGCGTGGCTCCGCGCCTCCGGTGCCGCCTGGACCTTCGTGCGAGCCTCCTTCTTCCACCAGAACCTCTCCACGACCCACCTGACCGACATCCGCGACCGCGACGAGATCGTGGTTCCCGCCGGCCGCGGCGCGACCGCGTTCGTTGACGCCGAGGACGTCGGCGCTGTCGGTGCCGCAGCGCTGCTGGACCCCGCCGCGCACCGCAACACCGCGTGGACTGTGACCGGGAATGAAGCGCTGACCTACGAGCAGGTCGCCCAGATCCTGGCGGACGAGCTCGGCCGGACCATCCGGTATGCCCGGCCCGGGATCTTCCGCTACCTTGGGCACGCCCGCCGAACCCTCGGAATGCCCTGGGGAATGGTCTTTGTCACCGCGGCCATCTACACCACGGCCCGGCTCGGACTGGCTGGCGGCCTGTCCGGCACGGTGCGTGAGGTCCTGGGCCGTGACCCGGTCAGCTTCGCCGAATTCGCGCACCGGGAACGCGAAATCTGGAAGCCCGCCCCGGCCAGCCAGG
>DATITT010000277.1:0-8097 GCA_035467435.1 Arthrobacter sp.
GGCGACCTCACCGCGCTGGACTCCCGCGCCCGGCTCTTCCCGCCCGGGCTCCGCCGCTTTGTCCAAGCCCGCGACGACACCTGCCGCACGCCGTACTGCGACGCCCCCATCCGCCACCTGGACCACATCATCCCCTGGCACAAAGGCGGCACCACCACCCACAGCAACGGCGCCGGGCTCTGCGAAGCCTGCAACCACACCAAAGAAACCCCCGGCTGGTCCTCCACACCGCGCCCCGGACCCAGACACACCCTCGAAGTCACCACCCCCACCGGCCACAGCCACCACTCCACCGCACCACCCCTGCCGGGAACGGATGCCGACAGAGCAGTGCATGGGAACCCTTCTGCCCTGACAGACCGGCCGCCGCCCACGGGAACTTCGCCACCATGCGACGGAACGCCAGCGGTCGCGGCATAGCTGTGACACGGCAGTCCGCCTGGCAGACCGCCGGTCGTTCCAGCGCCCGGAGCCCGGTTGTTCCTGCCAGTGTCATCACACCAGTCGACAGTGGAGGGCGTCGCTGCGATGGCCGACCCGGCAGCAGCGGTCCCCGAGTGGACCTCAAACAGCTGTAGGTGAAGCCCCGGCATCGTTCATCGGGCAAGCCCCAGGCACGGCAGAGCGACTGCCCGGAACCGGAGCCAGCAACGCCATACCGGTTGCGGCGTAGAGCAGCCCGCCCCAGGGGGCATGGTCGCCGCCTGACGTGGCAAAGGCATCGGCAATCCCATGCCTCCCGTAAACACGACGAACCAATGGGACGGCGCCGCGAGGACAATCAAAGCCAGGTATCCGGAGATGACAAGGCTCGCCCGGGGTGCTCTCGCAAGGATCGTGCCGGCCAACCCAATGACGGCCAAAGCGAGTCCGGCAGCGGACCAAGCGAGCACCCTGGACGCGCCCAAGGACCCACCAGCGACGCGGGGTTCAACCACTGCGTGTAGGTCCGGTTGTCAACGGGAGAACAGCAGCCGCCTATTTCGAGCGAAGTGGCTTGGGCGGAGACGACTTCCAGATGCGGAAGAACCGCTCGCGGGATTCCTCACCGGCCACTTGCTCCAGAGCATGCAGCCGCCCGTAGGTGAACGCGCTTTTGCCGCGGTGGTTGGCGGCCAGCTCGCGCAACAGCTCCCGGGTGACGACAGTGTCATGGTGATCGCCCAGGCTCTCCTGGATCTCTTCGGCGGCCCGCGCAACGGTGGTGGCCCGTTTCCCGAGAATAGGGGCGGCCGCTTCTGCCGCATAGCGCAGTCGCTTGGCGCTCTTCCGGACCTCATGGAGTGCGGCTTCCGTGGCTGGACTGTCGGAACCGGCGTCGAGGGCCAGAACCTCTTTTTTCAAGCGTTTGCGCTGCTTCGAGACGAGCCGGCCCACCGTCGGCAGGGCTTCCTTCCCGGCAGTCTCAGTTAGCGGCGGCTCCGCCAGGAACATATCCAGTGCATCGAGCAGGCGGAAGTAGCGGGCACTCTTCAACGCGGCCAGGCCCTTCGTGCGGGCATTGTGGGCCGCAATTTCGAAATGCTCTTCGATCTGCCGCGCAACAGGACCCAGCAGAAGTTCCGGCGGCTCGGCGCCGATCAAGTCCAGCAGCCGGGCCCGCATCACCTCGTTGTCCCGGGCCTCACCCACGCTGCCGGCAAGCCATTGAAGTTCTGAGCGCAACGATCTGGTGACGTCGCGGTCGGCGAGTTTCCCAAAGGTTGCCAGCGCGGATCGGATCCTGCGCGCGGCCACCCGGAGCTGATGCACGGCGTCCGGCGCGTTCACCCGTACTCCGGGGTCATGGTACTTGAGGGCCTCGACCTGCTGGCTCAGATAGGACAGGAGGACTGCAGAAGCCGGTCCCTGGGGTTCCGGCCTGGGGGCAGGTTTGCCGCCCTCAGGGTACTGCTCGCCCAGGCCGCGGGCGAGTTTGGATGGCAGCTTCGACGGATGGTGGCCCGTCGCAGCGAGCAGCTCGTCGGCGCCCTTGAGCAGGCGCTTGGGGCCCTCGATGAGTTCGATTTCCCATTCCCGCCAGGCGGCGTGCGCCTGCGGCTCCAACAAGGTCTGGGACTCCACCCGGTCATCGCTGAAGTCAGCCAGAGCGGTTCCATCGGACGAGAGGAGGCGCTGCGTGGTGCGCCGGGTCTTCAGCCGCGCTACCGGAATCACGTCCTGGTCCCTCGTATGGACCTGGACCAGCCGTCGCAGCCGCCCGGGAACTGACTCCGGGTTTTTCCCCAACCGCACCGTGAATTCCTGACGTTCCCCGACCGCTACGGGGAGTTTCAGGTGCCATCCGTCGTCGTGTCCACCGGTCCGCCGGCGCAGGGTGATACCGCGGGTCGCCAGTGCCAGACCTGCCGTATCGAAGTAGACGGCGTCGAGTGCCTCTTCCTCGGGCGGCCCCACCCGGCCCACCCCGGGCAACGACTCCAGCACCGGCAAGTTGTCGTCCTCGCCGACGTCGTATTTTCGCTCCACCTCGAGCATCTCGGAGTCGGTCATGCGCCAGCCTAGGCCTCCGCGACGTGGATCAGCATGAGTCAAAGGTCCCGGTATCCAGGCGGCGCAGGATCCCAGGCTGGAACTCGCAAGGCCCGCGCACCAGATCCGGGCGGCCCCAGGAGTGCCGGCTTTGTAGGCACAATGGAGACGTGACTTCTCCGGCCGTTCCACTGACCCCTGCTCCTGCGCCCTTTGAACTGGGGGTCATCGCCTCTGGCCTGGCGATTGGGCCTTCGCTCGGCGATCTGGCCGACGCGCTGCGGGCTGGCGGCTCCGGTGCGACCGCCGTGGTGCAGGCGCCGCCAGGCACGGGCAAGACAACGCTGGTCCCGCCTCTGCTGGCCAATCTCACCTTGGACGCAGACCGTCAACAGGGACGCGGGGCCAGATCACGCATCATTGTCACCCAACCGCGCCGTGTCGCCGCACGCTCAGCGGCGCGGCGCCTCGCTGCGCTGGACGGCAGCCGGCTGGGAGACCGCGTCGGGTACACGGTGCGCGGCGAACGCCAGACCGGTCCAGGCACTTTGATCGAATTTGTCACTCCGGGCATCCTGTTGAACCGCCTTCTTGCGGATCCGGGACTCGGAACCGCCGGCGCCGTCATCCTCGACGAAGTGCACGAACGCGGGCTCGAAACGGACCTGTTGCTCGGCATGCTCACCGAGGTCCGCCAGTTGCGGGGCGACCTCGCACTCGTCGCCATGTCCGCCACCCTGGACGCGCCGCGCTTCGCGGCCCTCATCGGAGCTGGAGGCGACGCGGAGGACCGCAACGGCGGGGACCACGACGGCGGCCGCCCGGCGCCCGTTATCGACTGTCCGTCCGCGCTGCACTCGCTGGAGGTGGACTGGGCACCGGCCGCGGCGCCACGGCTGGATGAGCGCGGAGTGACCAGGGCCTTCCTGGACCATGTGGCAGACACAGCCGCCTCCTCGCATGCTGACGCACTCGCGTCCGGCCTGGACATTGACGCCCTGGTGTTCGTCCCGGGGGCCTGGGAAGTTTCCTACGTGGCGGCCCGACTGCGCGGCCGGACACACGCGGAGGTCCTGGAGCTGCACGGGCAGATCGGCCCGGCAGAGCAGGACCGCGCCGTGTCCGGGCGGGAACCCGGCGGCAGCCCGCGGATCATCGTGTCGACGTCCCTCGCCGAATCGTCCCTGACGGTCCCGGGAGTCCGGCTGGTCATCGACTCCGGGCTGTCCCGGGAGCCGCGGCGGGACGCGGGCCGCGGCATGTCAGGCCTGGTGAACGTGTCCTGCTCCCGCGCCTCCGCCGAGCAGCGCGCCGGGCGGGCAGCCCGCCAGGGACCGGGACGGGTGGTCCGCTGCTACGACCAAAAGACCTACGGCGCCGCGCCGGCCCACCCGACGCCGGAGATCGCCGTCGCGGACCTCACCGGCGCCGCCCTCGTCCTGGCGTGCTGGGGATCGCCAGGGGGCCGCGGGCTGTCACTGCCTGACGCCCCGCCTCAGTCCGCGATGGACGACGCGGTCGAGGTGCTGCGGGAACTCGGGGCGGTGGCTCCGGACGGCCTGGCTACGGATCTCGGCAAGGCGCTGTCCAGGGTTCCCGCCGACCCCCGGCTGGCCCGGGCACTGCTGGACGGGGCGGCCGCCGTGGGGAACCGCGCCGCCGCGGAAGCGGTGGCGCTGGTCGCCGGGGACCAGCGCGCCCCCGGCGCCGATCTCCCGCGCCTCCTGGCCGGCCTGCGCTCCGGCAAGGATCCGGCATCCCGGCGCTGGGCGGACGACGTCCGGCGGATGGAGGCCATCGCACGGCAGGAGCGCTCCGGCGTCGTATCCCCACCCATCACGGCGGCGGTCACCCCCCGGGAGGCCGTCGGGGTCGTCGTCGGCCTCGCTTTCCCGGACCGGGTGGCGCGCAGGGTCTCCGGAAAAGGCCCGGAGCGCTACCTGCTCACCTCCGGAACGCGGGCCGGACTTCCGGCCGGAAGCTCCTTGTCCGGGCACGAATGGCTCGCTGTCGCCGAGGTCTCCCGGGCCCAGGGCCGCGACGCGGCCGGAACCGGCGCCGTCATCCGTTCGGCAGCACCGCTGACGGCGGACACCGCCGAGGCTGCGGCCCGGCACCTCCTGAGTGACACCGTGGTGGCCATGTTCAGCCAGGGCCGGGTCACGGCCCGGAAGGAGCGCCGGCTGGGCGCGATCGTCCTTTCGTCCACTCCGGTGCGTCCGTCCGCCGTTGAAGGCCGTGCGGCAGTGGCCCGGGCGCTGGAGAAGGAAGGGCTGGGAACGATTGGATGGTCGACGGCAGCGGACGCCTTGCGCCGCCGTCTTGCCCTCCTGCACCGGGAACTCGGGGACCCGTGGCCTGACGTGTCCGATCCGGCGTTGCTGGCACGGCTCGACGAGTGGCTGGCGCCGGAACTCGAGGCGCTGGCCGGCGGTGCTGGCACGAGCGGGATCGACCTGGCCGACCCGCTGCGGCGCCTGCTGCCCTGGCCCGACGCGGCCCGGCTCGGGGAGCTGGTCCCGGAACGGCTGGAGGTGCCGAGCGGTTCCTGGGTCAAAATCGACTATCCCGACGTCGGCGACGAGGGCGCCCGCCCGGTGGTCGCGGTCAAGCTCCAGGAGTGCTTCGGCTGGGACCAGACGCCGCGTCTCGTGGGCGGCAGGGTGCCGGTGCTGTTCCATCTGCTGTCGCCGGCCAGGCGGCCCCTGGCCGTGACGGACGACCTTGCCTCCTTCTGGTCCGGGCCCTACGCGCAGGTCCGTGCCGAGATGCGGGGCCGGTACCCCCGGCATCCCTGGCCGGAGGATCCGTGGACGGCGCCGGCGACCGCCCGGACCAAGAAGCGGAGCTGAAGAACGGGCGGCTGTGACGTCATTGTGACGCGGCTCACGGCGTCCGGGGTATCCTAGAAGTGGTCATGCAGTCGGCCGCACATGCTTTCCAGGGGATCTTTTACTATGACTAGCAAACTCGACATCACTGTCGCTGTCGACCTCAGTTCGGAATCCGCACTTGTATCACCGGTGGGCCAACTCACCGTTCGGAACGTTCCAAGTCTTATCGCAGTTGCCCGCCGGGCAGGTTCGTTTGGGTCCGGCCTCCACACTGTCGTGGACCTGCGGAAGCTGACCGGCGCAGACCCTGAAGCCGTGGAGATGATCCGCGACTCGGGATGGCAGGGGCGCCGCCTACTCGAAGCCGGCAACGCCGGCCGGAAGCGTGCCGCATGAGGCCGGAACTGGCCGGCGGATACCGTTCGCTCGCCCATGGCCACGGCGCGGAACTGATGTTCGATTCTTTCCGTCGCTGGCCCCGGGTGCCCTCCCCGCAGTTGGTGCGCCTCCGGTCGGCGCTGCTTCAATGCGTCGAGGTGGCAGCGCCGGACAACGGCAGGGATCTCTCGGAGTCCGCCGGAACGCTGCTCCGGCTCGTCACCGATGAGCTGGACCGCCGCAGCGTCCACTCCGCTGGTCCCGCGGATCTGCCGGAAGGATATCGGCGCGCACGGCGCCGCCCTCACGCATAGACAGTCGGAATGGCGGGTTCGCCACGCTGGAGCCGGTTTACGACGGCGGGCAGTTCCGCCATGGTTTCGGCGTGCCGGCATCAGTGCCGCGCCGGACGGCCGCTTCGACGCCTGCAGTTTGGTCAGTTCGTAGTGGTCGGTACAGAGGGACGAAATGGGGCGGTCCCACGCCGGGGAGGTGTCCATGATTCGCCTTGGTCCTCCCCGGACAGGGGGTCAGCCCGGAACGTCTGCCGCCGGAGTCGACGGACCGCCGTGCCCGGGACCGAGTGCCGCATACAGCGACTCGACCCGGCCGCGGATGTCGTCCCGGACCAGCCGCATCCGTTCCATGCCCTGGATGCCCCGCTGGGAGGGCTCGTCGGTTTCCCACACCTCGAAGCGCTTTCCCTCCCGGGGTTCGAGTTTCGCTTCGGTCCCGAGGATGACCACAACGTCGACGGCGTCGATCGCCGCCGCAGTGACCGGTTTCGGGTGTTCGTGGCTGATGTCGATTCCAAGCTCGGCGAGGGATTCCACCGACTCGGCGTTCAGGGAGGTGCCCGGTGTGGTGCCGGCCGACAGCACGGTGACGGTATCGCCGGCGCGCTGTTTCAGCAGCGCGGCCGCGAGCTGGGACTTCCCGCCGTTCTTGCTGCAGACGAACAGGACGGCCGGCTTCTTACCGCCCTCAGGCATGGGTGGGTTCCTCGACGAGGGCGGTGGCGATGCTGTCGGCGTCGTCCAGTGCGGCGAGGTAGCGTTCGGCGTCCAGGGCGGCGGCGCAGCCGGTGCCGGCGGCGGTGATGGCCTGGCGGTAGCGGTGGTCCACGGCGTCCCCGCACGCGAAGACACCGGAAAGGTTGGTGACAGTGGTGGGGGAGTCGACCTTGATGTAGCCCTCGGCGTCGAGCTCCACCTGGCCGTGCAGCAGTTCGGTGCGCGGGACATGCCCGATCGCGACGAAGATGCCGGTGGCGTCCTGAGTCCGGGTCTCGCCGGTGCGGGTGTCCGTCAGGGTGACGCCGGTGACCTTGGCGTCGCCGTGGATGGCGGTGACGGCCGAGTTCCACGCGAAGCTGATCTTGGGGTTGTCCTTGGCGCGCTGCGCCATGATCCGGGAGGCGCGGAGCTCGCCCTTGCGGACCACAACGGTGACGGACCTGGCGAAGCGGGTCAGGAAGGTCGCTTCCTCCATGGCCGAGTCTCCGCCGCCGACCACGATGATGTCCTGGTCGCGGAAGAAGAATCCGTCGCAGGTGGCGCACCAGGAGAGCCCGTGCCCGCTGAACTTCTTCTCCTCCGGCAGACCGAGTTCCTTGTAGGCGGAGCCGGTGGCGAGGATAACGGCGGGCGCCTCGTGGGTTTCACCGGCTCCGGTGACCACACGCTTAAGGTGGCCGGTGAGCCGGACCTCGGTGACGTCGTCGAACACCACCTGCGCGCCGAATTTTTCGGCCTGCTGCTGGAGCCCGTCCATGAGCTCGGGGCCCTGCACCCCGCCGGGGAAGCCGGGGAAGTTCTCCACCTCGGTGGTGTTCATCAGGGCACCGCCCGCGGTGACCGCTCCGGCGATGACGAGGGGCTTCAGGCCGGCCCGGGCGGCGTAGATCGCCGCGGTGTAGCCGGCGGGGCCGGACCCGATGATGATCAGCTGTTCAGTGTTGCCGGTGTCAGTGTTGCCGGTGTCAGCGCTCACAGTGGTGCTCCTTGGCGGTTGGTCTTAGTGCCGGTTATTTGGCGGCAGGGATGAGGGAGGCGATGAGGTCCTCGATGCGGGCCTTGATGTCGTCGCGGATCGGACGGACGGAGTCAACGCCCTGGCCGGCCGGGTCCTCGAGTTCCCAGTCCTCGTAGCGCTTGCCGGGGAAGATCGGGCAGGTATCGCCGCAGCCCATGGTGATGACGACGTCGGATTCCTTGACGGCCTCGGTGGTGAGGACCTTGGGGATCTCGGCTGACATGTCGATGCCGAGTTCGGCCATGGCCTCGACGGCGGCCGGGTTGACCTTGTCGGCGGGCTGGGAGCCGGCGGAGCGGACCTCGATGGCGCCCTCGGACAGGGTGGTGAGGAACGCGGCGGCCATCTGGGAGCGGCCCGCGTTGTGGACGCAGACGAA
>DATITT010000278.1:0-7887 GCA_035467435.1 Arthrobacter sp.
CGGAGCCCTCATAGGACGGGGGACCTACAAGGGCGGAGTGGGCACAGCCTCCATCACCCTGGACAACGGCGTCGTTGTAGGGGCCCTCGCCGTCGTCAACGCGCTGGGACTACCGTTCGACACATCGCCGAAGCAGCCGGAACCCGGCAGCGTGCGTCTAAGCGAGGGACGAGCGAGCACGCCGAGGGTTGCGGCTGCTTCGGCGAAAGCCGCGGCCAGCGAAAATGGCGCGTCAGCGCCGCCACCAGCGCTCAACACCACCCTTGTCGTCGTCGCCACGAACGCGATCCTGGACAAGGCCGAATGCAACCGCACGGCGTCGGCCGCCCACGCCGGGCTGGCCCGTGCGCTGAACCCCAGCCACACCCTCGCGGACGGGGACACCGTGTTTTGCCTCGCCACCGGCGCGCTCGCGCTCGACCGCAGCACCGAGGCCGCCCGGCAGGCGAGTCTCATCACACTGCAGAGCGCGGCCGCCGACGTCGTGCGTCTTGCCATCCTGGACGGGATCGACCGCGCGGAGGCCGTAAGCACGCCGGCGGGCGAATTTGGTGCATACGGACGCTGAGTACGCTACGCTTGCTGGATTTAACATTCGGGCCGTGATGGCGTAGTGTTACCTGTTGGTTGTCTGCCCTGTTGTGCCCTTTTGGGGCCGGGAGGCATCAGCCAATCAATCAAAAACGTCCGCGGTGATTTCCGGTGCAAGCCGAAGGGCTGCGGCAAACAACAGTTAGCGGAGGGTATGGCCAAGAAGGACGGGGTCATTGAGATCGAGGGCGTTGTGACTGAGGCGCTGCCTAACGCGATGTTTCGCGTTGAGCTCACCAACAAGCACGTCGTTCTGGCACACATCTCAGGAAAGATGCGCCAGCACTACATCAGGATTCTCCCTGAGGACCGGGTAGTGGTGGAGCTGAGCCCGTACGACCTGACACGTGGTCGTATCGTCTACCGCTACAAGTAAACACTGGGCGGCCAGAGCATTAGCCGAAGGCCGGTCCAGCTGACCACTGCAACACGCAAAGGAACGCCATGAAGGTCAAGCCGAGCGTCAAGCAGATCTGCGAAAAGTGCAAAGTGATCCGCCGTAATGGCCGGGTCATGGTGATCTGCGAGAACCCGCGCCACAAGCAGCGCCAGGGCTAATTTCCCTCTTCGGGAAATCCTGGGTTGCTAACCCACGCAAGTAAATAAAAGGCAGCACAAGCTGATTTGGGACATATGGGCCCGTACAGCTAACCCCCGGTCGGAGGCTGGGGCCGCACGGAATGTGCGGGTGTACTGCCTACGACCTCCGGTTTATTCAAGGAGCACTGCCTCTATGGCTCGTCTCGCTGGCGTAGACATTCCCCGCGAAAAGCGGTTGGAAATTGCGCTTACTTACATCTACGGCGTGGGCAAGACCCGTGCACACGAAACCCTGGCTGCCACCGGCATCAGCGCGGACGTTCGGGTCAAGGACCTGTCCGACGCCGAGCTCGTCCAGCTGCGTGATTACATTGAAGGCAACTACAAGGTTGAGGGTGACCTTCGCCGCGAAGTAGCAGCAGATATCCGCCGCAAGGTTGAAATCGGCAGCTACGAAGGTATTCGCCACCGTAAGGGCCTGCCAGTGCGCGGACAGCGTACGAAGACGAACGCACGTACCCGCAAGGGTCCGAAGCGCACCGTCGCAGGCAAGAAGAAGACCCGCTAAACCCCTCGGGATTAGCTCGTCTTCCCCCAATAACTTTCTGTAGGAGAAATAATGCCCCCGAAGACTCGTGGCGCGGTTCGCAAGCCGCGTAAGAAGGACAAGAAGAACATCGCGCTGGGCCAGGCGCACATCAAGAGCACTTTTAACAACACCATCGTTTCCATCACGGATCCGAATGGCGCTGTCATCTCCTGGGCTTCGTCCGGTGAGGTTGGCTTCAAGGGCTCACGTAAGTCCACCCCGTTCGCAGCCCAGATGGCCGCCGAAGCCGCCGCAAAGCGTGCACAGGAGCACGGTATGCGCAAGGTTGACGTATTCGTCAAGGGCCCGGGTTCGGGACGTGAAACGGCTATCCGTTCACTGCAGGCCGCTGGCCTTGAGGTTGGATCCATCCAGGATGTAACCCCCAGCGCCCACAACGGCTGCCGTCCGCCGAAGCGCCGCCGCGTCTAAGGCTTTCCAACGCACCGGTGCTTGCCCGGACCTTCACGGGTCCGGGCAAGCCCGGCCGCGTTAAGTCTTCAGACCGATCTTTCCACCACCTGTGTTGCGTCATATAGCGGATGCTCGCCGAAAGGAAACCTAAGTGCTCATTGCACAGCGCCCCACCCTCTCCGAAGAGGTCGTCTCCGACAACCGCTCCCGTTTCATCATTGAACCGCTGGAGCCCGGTTTCGGTTACACCCTCGGAAACTCCCTCCGCCGTACCCTGCTCTCCTCCATCCCCGGTGCCTCTGTCACGAGCATCCGGATCGATGGCGTGCTGCACGAGTTCACCACGGTTCCGGGTGTCAAGGAAGATGTCACCGAGATCATCCTGAACATCAAGAACCTGTCGGTCTCCTCCGAGCACGACGAGCCGGTTGTTGCTTACCTGCGCAAGCAGGGCCCGGGAGTCGTCACCGCCGCGGACATCGCTCCGCCGGCCGGCGTCGAATTCCACAACCCGGATCTGCACATTGCCACGCTGAACTCGAAGGGCAAGTTCGAACTCGAACTGACCATCGAGCGCGGCCGCGGCTACGTTTCGGCAGCTCAGAACAAGTCCGGCGACTCCGAGATCGGCCGCATTCCGGTCGACTCGATCTACTCGCCGGTCCTGAAGGTTACTTTCCGCGTGGAAGCTACCCGTGTTGAGCAGCGCACTGACTTCGACAAGCTCATTGTCGACGTCGAGACCAAGCAGGCCATCGCCCCGCGCGATGCCGTTGCTTCGGCAGGTACCACCCTGGTGGAACTGTTCGGTCTGGCCCGCGAGCTGAACACCGCAGCTGAAGGTATCGAGATTGGCCCGTCGCCGACGGATGCTGCCCTGGCAGCAGACATGGCCCTGCCGATCGAGGATCTGGACCTCACCGTCCGTTCCTACAACTGCCTCAAGCGTGAGGGCATCCACACCGTGGGTGAACTCGTGGCCCGCTCCGAGGCCGACCTCATGGACATCCGTAACTTCGGTGCGAAGTCCATCGATGAGGTCAAGGCAAAGCTGGTTGAACTGGGCCTGTCCCTCAAGGACTCGCCTCCCGGTTTTGACCTCGCAGCCCGCGCCGCAGCAATTGAAGAGGACGACGCCGCTTTCAGCGACGACGAGCTCTAACAAACAGATCTTGGCCCGCCGGCTGGATGCACCACGGTGTGCGCAGCCCAACGGCTTCCATATGAGGAGAAACTATTATGCCTACCCCCGCTAAGGGTCCGCGCCTCGGAGGCGGAGCAAGTCACGAGCGCCTTATGCTCGCGAACCTGTCCGCCGCACTGTTCGAGCACAAGCGGATCACCACCACGGTGACCAAGGCCAAGCGACTGAAGCCGTACGCCGAGCGCCTGGTGACTTTCGCCAAGCGTGGCGACCTGGCTTCCCGCCGCCGTGTACTCGGCTTGATCAGCGACAAGGGCATCGTCCACGAGCTGTTCACCGACATTGCACAGGCAGTGGAGAACCGCAACGGCGGCTACACCCGCATCACCAAGATCGGCAACCGCAAGGGCGACAACGCTCCCATGGCTGTCATCGAACTGGTTCTTGAGCCGGTTTCCGCCAAGCAGGCAGTCGTAGCCGAGGCTACCCAGGCTGCCGCCAAGGCTGCTCCGGCCGCCGAGGAAGCTCCCGCCGAGGCCGCTGAGTCCAAGTACGCCGGCTCCAAGCCTGCTACCGCTGACAATGCTGCTCCTGAGGGCTTCGCTGTCAAGGGCAACGAGGACTCCATGAAGTTCCACGTTCCGGGCTCCCGCTGGTACAACGAAACGGTTGCTGAAGTCTGGTTCGACTCCGCAGAATCGGCAGCAGCTGCCGGCTTCGCCCCTGCCGGCGGCGACGCTGCGCAGGCTGGCGACGCTGAGTAGTCCCGCCTTCCTTCCGCAGTAGACTTATGTCTATGAACGACCAGAATCCCGCTGCCCCTGTTAGAGGGGGCGGCGGGTTTCTGCGTGTCCGGCTGGATCTTGCGTACGACGGCGGACCCTTCAGCGGGTGGGCCGTCCAGCCCGGCCGGCGTACCGTCCAGGGGGCGCTCGAGGAGGCCCTGGCGTTGCTCATCCGCAGGCCCATCAGGGTCACTGTCGCTGGGCGGACCGACGCCGGGGTGCACGCCCGCGGCCAGGTGGTCCACGTCGACTTCACGGAGACGGAGTGGATGGGCCTGAACCGCGGCGTGGAGCTGGATCCCGCCGTCGCGCTGCTGCGGCGGCTCCGCGGCGCCCTCAGCCGCGGGCTCGGGGACCTCACGGGGTCCATCGAGGTCCACAAGGTCTCCCTCGCGCCCAAGGGCTTCGACGCGCGGTTCTCCGCGCTCTGGCGCCGCTACAGCTACCGGATCGCGGATGGCCCTCGCCTCTGGGACCCACTGGGCCGCACCTCCACGCTGTGGCACCAGGACCGGCTCGACGTCGGGCTGCTCAACGAGGGCGCCTCCGAGCTGCTGGGGCTGCAGGATTTCCGGTCCTACTGCAAGCCGAGGAAAGGCGCCACAACCATCCGGGAACTCCAGCGGTTCGAGTTTGCCCGCGGCGCCGACGGCGTCCTGGTGGCCACGGTCCAGGCCGATGCGTTCTGCCACAACATGGTCCGTTCGCTCGTGGGATCCGCGCTGTTTGTGGGTGCCGGCATCGAGGAGCCGGGCTGGCTGCACGAACGGCTGATTAGCCGGCAGCGGGACGCCAAGTCCGTGCTCGCCGCCCCGCATCCGCTCGTGCTGGAAGAGGTGGCGTACCCCTCGGCCAGCGGGCTGCTGGCCCGGGCCGAGCTGACGCGCGCCATGCGACAGTAGCGCCGCCTGCATCCGCCGCCGGACCCGGAAGGCCGCGCCGGCCGGACCTAGAAGGCCGGCGTAGCCGCCTCGGCGGGAAGCTCCACGGTGAAGGTGCTCCCGCAGCCGGGGCGCGTGCTGCAGGAAATGGAGCCGCCGTGCCGTTCGATGATCGCCTTGGTGATGGACAGGCCCAGCCCGGCACCAGGGATCGGGCCCTCACGGACCGCGGGGCTGCGGAAGAAACGGGTGAACACCCGGTCGGCGTCGGCGGCTGTCATGCCCATTCCGTCGTCCTTTACCTGCAGCAGCACCCGGCCGCCCTCGATGCTCGCGGAGACGTGGACGGTGCCGCCGTCGGGGGAGTACTTGATGGCGTTGGAGACGAGGTTGTCGAGGGCCTGGCTGATCCGCAGCGGATCCACTTCAGCCCAAAGCGGGGCCGGAACGTCCGTGGAGAGCGAGACCTGGGATGCCTGGGCGTGGGCCTGGGCCGAGCCGAGGCTGGATTCGACCAGGCTGGCCAGGTCGGTCCGGCGCGGGTGGACGTGCACGGCCGAGTCGGCGGACATCATCAGGTCCGAGACCAGTGCCAGCAGCCGCTCGGCGTTCCGCTGCGCGATTTCGATCCGGCGCACGGCGGCAGGGGAAAGTTCTGCAGACTCGCCGAGGACCAGGTCGAGGTTGCCGATGATCGAGGTCAATGGAGTGCGGAACTCGTGCGAGACGGTGGAAACGAGACTGTCCTTGGCCATCAGGGCATCGGCCAGCCCGGCGACCTCCTCGCTGAGCAGCCGTTCGCGTTCGCAGCTGCCCGCAAGCAGGGCGTGGAGCTCGGCTTCCCGGGACCCGGTCAGCCGGACAAGCGCCAGCTGAGCACGCCGCGGGAATCCCGCGAAGAATCCTTCCGGGTTCCGGACCAGTTGCTGTTCACCCAAAAGAGCCGCGCCCCTTTCTCGCTGAATCAATTTAACGGCATTCGTCACGCAAGCTTGACACCCGATGAATATTTGTGGCCTCGGCTGTGCCTAAACAGTAATTACCGGTATAGCGTGGATACTCTGACACTACTACTGCACCACGAGTGCACTGCAGTAACAACGCGGCCTCTATGGGGGTGGATGCCGCAGCATCAGACATAGAGGGGGGCCATGACTGACTTGGGAGTCGCAGTCGTCGTCGAAGACGACGAAGATGTACGTAACCTCGTTGAAGCCGTGCTGAGCCAGGCGGGATTTGACGTCCACGGCGCAGCCAGCGGGCGCGAGGGGGTCGAAGTCGTGCGGAGCCAGAAAGCCAGCGTCGTCACCTTGGACATTGGCCTTAACGACATTGACGGCTTTGAAGTCCTGCGCCGGATCCGGCAGTTCAGCGACGCCTACGTTGTTATGCTGACCGCACGGACGGACGAACTGGATACGCTTACCGCGCTGCATACCGGCGCCGACGATTTTATGACCAAACCGTTCCGTCCCCGTGAGCTCCGGGCGCGGGTCGCCGCGATGATGCGCCGGCCCCGCCAGCACATCGCCGAGCCCACGTCCCCTGAGCCGGCAGCAGTGCCGTCAGCGGGTCCGGTCCCGCCCCAGGATTCCATGTTTCGGCACAACGGACTGGTGTTAAACCCGGACACGCGATCGGTCACCCTTGACGGCACCCCCGCCAGCCTGACCCGCAGTGAGTTCGACCTGCTGCACGCCCTGCTGAAGTCGGCCGGTGCCGTCCGGTCCAAGGTCGATCTGGTGCGGGTGCTGCGGGGTGAGTACTACGGCGCGGATGCGTACATCGGTGAATCCGACGAGCGTGCCGTCGAGGTCCATATCGGCAACCTGAGGCGGAAACTGCGGGAGGATCCGGTGCAGCCCCGCTGGCTTCAGACAATCCGTGGCGTGGGGTACCGGCTCGCGCCGGAACGGACGTAGCCCGCCTCACGGGTGGTGCGGTGCCTGGCTCTCCCAGCGGACGTAGCCGGCCCGCAGTTCGTCCACGGTTTCGCTGCCGCGCTCCGCCAGGTCGTCCAGCATCGACTGCGCATGGCCCATGTTGCCGTCCCGGACGGCTTCCTCGAGCTCGCCGGCGAGCTGGGCGAGCCGGACGCCTCCGACCATCGTCGAGGACGTCTTCAGGCTCAGCACTGCGTCCATTGCGGCATCAGCGTCGTCGTCCGCCACGGACCGCATAAGATACTGGATCCGATTCTCCCAGATGGCGATGTAGTCCTTCACGAAGGACCGTGCGACGCCGGAATCACCCAACTCCGCCTCCAACTGCCGGAGCACGGTCAAGTCCAGCAGCGGCAATCCGGGCCCCGGAATTTCCCGTTCACCGGGCTCGGAGTCTCGGGATGAGGGGAAGCAGCCGCCGTTGGCGCTACTGTCGTCCGCGCTGGACCCTGAACTGGACATGGTTCAAGGCTACTTTCGGAACTTGTGAAAACCCGGAGCGCCGGTTGAACTTGCGGAAAGCCTGAGGATAAGTGCGCGGGCAGGCCGGAAGCCCACCAGACAAGATGCAGTCGGGGCGTTGTGTTGATCGTCCGTCACGGCCCGCTCAAGGTATCTACGACATTGATGGCCGCCGGGCCAAGCAACGCAATGAAGAGAACCGGCAGGATGCACAGCATTAGCGGGAAGAGGACTTTGACGGGGATCTTCATGGCCTGCTCCTCCGCCCGCTGCCTGCGCTTCCTCCGCATTTCGCTGGCCTGGGTCCGGAGTACGGCAGAAATGGAGATTCCGTATCGATCCGCCTGCAGGATGGCGTTGACGAAGCGGCGCAGGTCCGGCGCGCCGGTCCGCTCGGCCAGGGCCAGGTAGGCTTCGCGGCGTGACATGCCGATCTGCATGTCCTGAAGTGTCCGGACGAGTTCGGCGGCCAGCGGCCCTTTGCCGTTTTGGCCGGTCCGTGACATGGCAGCGTCGAATCCCAGGCCGGCTTCCACGG